>CAZZGV010000039.1:0-11489 GCA_964654255.1 uncultured Legionella sp.
GTTATGAACAAATAAAAGAAGCTGTGATGGAGTTAGTTGGTCAACATTTCCGTCCAGAATTTATCAATCGTATTGATGACAGCGTTGTTTTCCACGCATTAAGCAAAGAACAAATTGCAAACATTGCGTCAATTCAAATTGATTATTTAAAGCAACGACTACAACAGCAAAACATTACCCTGTGTCTTACTCCAGAGGCTCTTGCTTATTTAGCTGAAGCAGGGTTTGATCCAGTATACGGCGCAAGACCTTTAAAACGAACCATACAACAAAAACTTGAGAACCCACTGGCCCAAGCGCTTTTAACAGGTCAATTTAAACCTGGGGAATCAGTCGTTGTATCATTGGTTAATGAGCAATTACAATTTAAACAAGAATAGACAAAAACTACAATTAACGCCACGTTGTAACGTGGCGTTAATTGTAGTTTTTTTGCCTAATCATTAGCCAAAAATTCAAGCTCATCAGTAAAGAAAAAATAAAAAAGAAAACCCGATTTTCGAGCGTAACATGTTGATTTAAATACCCCAAAAAGCATGTTAAAGACATATACAAAAATATGCTCCAAGACGAGCAACAAGCATTTACCACCCTCGTAATATTACAATGGTAATAACTAAAAACATAAACCGTAAAAAAAATAACATATAAAATCAATGCCATAGCGAGTGAAAACAAATCCACTTTTATAAGAAAGTACGATAAAACCATAAACATCAAATAACTCAACACATTACCCATTTTTACGTTATAAATACGCTTTAAATCAGCGTTAATAATACGAAGCCTTGTAAAAGAAATTGGTATCGAAGCACACGATATCAATTGAAATACACTAACTAATATCATTAACTCTTGCCAATTTTTAAAAAACAACAACGTTAAACAACACATAAACGTTGTAAACATTAACGAACGGTAAGAAATTTGAAAAACTGGATCAATCTTATTAAAATAATAAGGCAACTGATGATCTTCAGCCATTCCCGTTAACGTTTTAGCTGCAGAGTTCAAGCAAATAATTGCAGTTCCAGAAGGACTAACCGTAGAATCAAAATATAAAGCAATCGCCCATATACTCAGCAGGTGTATATCCAGTAATAACAAAAGCTGCGCAAATGGGGATGTAAAATTAAGCCTCGACCACCCTTCTGCAACCATATTAACAGGCAAGCTCCCAATAAAGGCCGCTTGCAACAAACTATAAATAACAAAACAAATTAATACAGACAGAATCAATGCGCGTGGTATATTTTTTTGTGGATTTTCCAGATCAGGCCCATACATAGCAACCAAAGAAAAACCATAAAACGTATAAAAAATACCGCACACAACTACTCCGCTAAAAATAGTTTTTGCGCCATATGGCATAAATCCTTGTGAAAAAAAATTGCTAACATGAAACGATGCCGTAATTAATAAAAGCGCAGTTATAACAGGAACCATTATTTTAAAAACCGCAAGCATATTGCTTACTCTAGAAAAAGCCCGCATGCCCCAAAAATTAAAAAGTGAGTAGACAATCACCAAACCAATAATACACGCTGTTCCTAACGGAGTATGATGTTGATAAGCCATTAAATGACTCGTTAGTGAAGGAATCGATGTGCTTAAATATTGAACTGTTGCTGAAGCCTCTGTAGGAATAACCAAAACAAGCGACAACCATCCTGAAATCGCAACAACAAACCCAAAATCAGCATTTTTATGACTAATTGTAATTAAACGAGTAAAAAGAGCTTTGTCTTGAAAAATACCTGCAATTTCAGCCAAAAGCAGTGCCAATACCAATGCTAAAACAGCGCCTATCGCCCATGAAAAAAATGACGCGGGACCAATATATCGAGCAGCATAATAAGCAGAAAATAACCAACCACTGCCAATCATAGATCCAACACCAATGCTGACTGCGCTAAATAAACCTGGCTTTTTTTTAACTGTATCCATCGTTACATCCTTGTAATGATATATCGTCAAGCATTTAATTGACGATGTATTACAAACTAGACTTCAAACCTATCCCGCTCAAATCCTGCGATTCAGATATTTCTTTTTTAACCGATGAATGACCAAACAAACCTTGCACGCCCAAACCTGCCTGAGACGTTGCAACTGTCTCAGTCTTAAATTTTTGAATACTCTCTAATAAACTTTCCTTGTTGTCCTCCCAACCCGAATTAAGCTCTGTTTCCACTTCATCAAGTAATTTTGTAGACGCTAAGCCAAAAACTGAAGAAGCCTCTTCTCTACGAAAACCTGCTATTTCAGCCATTGTAAAAAGATCGGCGTAATGAAAATGTCTCAACATGTTTAAAAGGTCGTCTGGCGAGCAATGCACATCCCAAATTTTCCCCATGAAATAATGAGGAAACGGGAACTTAGTTTCCTTTATCAACTTAAGTTGTTCTGTTGCAACCCTCTGAAACAGCTTACATATTTCGCTACTATTAAGCACTGAATAAACAATAGGCTCCTTAACAATGTCATTTACTTGATGCGGAAATTTTCCATCTAATCCATAGCTCCATAATGCTATTTTTAACAAATTTATATATTCCGATAAAAACAAAAATCTAGAAGGACCAAAACAAAGCCCCTGCTCAAGACTAATCCTAATTAACTGTGACTTCACACCTTCTAAATATTTGCATATAGACTTAAATTGAGCGTGATTATATAAAACCCAATAAGTTGAGACATTAGAAGCGTTTAAATTCAACAATGATGCTTGCTGGACTTCTTGAACTGAAGCACTGCAAAGATGTTCAATAATTTTTGCTTTAATATCAACGGGTGACTTAATAGGATCTATCTTAGACAAATTCTGCGCTTCATTTTCAATTGCTGTCATAAACAAAGGGTCATGCAAAAGAAACTCTATTTCATCAGGAACAAGAGCGCAAGAGGAAAGAACCGTTAAATCATCAATCTCACCTAATGGTACAAAAAATGCCTGATCCTTCATAGATCTAGCCATTTTATCTTCTAAACCAATTTTTTGTTTTACAACCGTCTCAAAGTGCTCAGGTATATCCTGCGTTGGCAGCCGAAAGCTGCCTACTAACTTGTATTTATTGGCACCCAATTTTTCTACGGAAAACAGCAAACATGAAATGTTACACTTCGTATTTACGTTTAAAGGCCCGTTTTCTTTCTCTATCCCACTGGTAAGAACGTAGCTCACTAATGTCGCTCGGGCAATTATTTTCTGATCTTTCTTTTTTAATTGCTCCTGAACACAAAGTTGACGTCGTTTAGCGTCAATGCAAAGCACGCCATCATCTGTTATAGAATAACAGGTAAATAATTTTGCATAAAACTCACGCGTCTCAACTGGCCATTCATTCCATTGAGCAAGGGTCATTGGCATAGCGTGCCCGTCTTATCTCTATACTTCGGTAAGCATGCTAGGAGGTGGGTAATAAAGAATGTTATTTGATAATGAACATTATTCATCTTTAAAGAAAATATTTTTTATAAATTGTTCTTAATTAAGCCATAAAATACCGTTTAGATCAAGCTCAAAAAAATACTTACCTACTAAAATGACAATTAATAAATCCCCGTTAAAATCCAATACAAACCATATCTTCCTCTGGCCCATCTTCTTCACCAGGTGGAAATTCCGTGGTTGCAATTTCATCCCTCAATTCATCCAGAAACTCTGGAAAAGAGCCCCATACACAACATAATGAATCTGGTATGTCACTTAATTTAACATTTTTAAAAAAATGGTCTAATGCAACTAATGCTATTCCGTTACCTTCTTGAGCTCCTTCAATCGCAGTATTAAGGGTCTTGACCAAACTCCTATCAGCATTATACTTGCTGGCTAATTGCGCCAATGTCAGAGCATATATACCCTGTAACACGGATTTTTTATACTCAGAAAATCGTTGGTCTAGGGTTTCTTTGTATTTGGAAACACTATCATCTTCCTCGAATGTGGCATCATCAAGTAAAAGATAATCCAGTAACACCCGCACAAAAAAAGACGGGGCGGACTTAACATCGGACATACAGCCTATAATGTCCTGTCGTGATAATGGGAATTTATTTTGTTGATTGGACATCACCTCACACCAAGATTTAATAGCGCTCTCCATATCCTCATCGATGGCACATAACAAGCCATCCACCCATTGAATCACATCAACATATTTAATGGACTGGAGAAGAGGAACGGACTCAACATCAAATTCCTTAATTTTCGATCGCAGGTTGTCAAAGAACTCTTTTTTCTCACACTCAGGGATATAACCTGTATTTTCACATTTATCTAGGCTCTCCAAATACTCTAGATAAGCTTTACAACATAGGCTGATACTTAACCCATCAATAACATTTTCTAACGATATATTAAGTAGATTTTTTAACGTGGTATATAAAGCGGTATTTTCTATGTTTATCGCACCTATCAATGAAAAAAATCGCCCACAAATTTTTTTTGTATAAGACTCCTTAACAATCAAATAACGGTAATATAATGCCCCTAATAAAATATTATGTTGTTGAATATATTCAGGGGAATCACGTGTAACCTTAGGAAGCTGCCTAGCCAAATGTGTTATGCTGTCAATCGCTTTAAGATAAGAAAGATTTGCCTCAGCGCTTTTCTCGGGCTTTTGCCTAACATTATCGAGATACATTTCTCGCATCATCAACACATTGCGATGTAGTGCCTCATACACTGGCGGATCAAATCGACCTGCGTTTTTATTGTAAGACTTTACCAAAGCTAATGTTGAACTATGCAAAGTGTCATATGATAAAGGCATAGAATCTCCATATAAGCTAAAATTTTGTATCAATACGCCCAGCTAGGCGTTGATGAATATTACCAAACCCACGATTACTCATGACCAACACAGCATCACCCGCCTGCACGTTGTCAGCAACAGCATCTACAATAGCGTCTGTTGTAGGTAATATTTTATATGGAAAACGCCAATTTTTTTCCATGTCAAATAAAGAAAATTCGCTGGGGTTTAATACATAAGCAATATCCGCCCCTGCCAAGGCCGTTGCCATCTCATCTTTATGCACTCCAGTTCGCATCGTGTAAGAAGCAAATTCAAGCACGACTAAAATACGTTGATGGCGCTTGCTTTTTTTAAGGGCATCAAGTGTTTTGCCAATCGCCGTTGGATGATGTGCAAAATCATCATACACAGTGACACCATGCCGATTAGATTTAACTTCCAAGCGACGTTTAACAGGCGTGAATTGCTCCAGAGCTGCAGCAGCTGCAGAAGGAGCGACCCCGGCGCGAGCAGCAGCAGCAAGAGCCGCCATTCCGTTTTCCACATTGAAACGACCAATAAGTGACCAATTAATCTCAGCAACTGCCTCACCATGATGCCATACTCTAAACGATTGTCCTGTTTCATCTAACAGTTCGGCTCGCCAATCTGCATCACCGTCAAAGGCTATTTGCTCCAAATCACTGTATTGACCTCGCGCTAATACCTCGTTTAATGCTGCATCATCTCGTGGCTTAATGACCAAGCCTTTACTTGGAATAGTTCTTAAAAAATACTGGAATTGTTGCTGAATTGCAGGAAGGTCCGCATAAATATCAGCATGGTCAAATTCTAAATTATTGAGAATAGCTATCTCAGGGCGATAATGGATACATTTAGGGCGTTTATCAAAAAACGCACTGTCATATTCATCCGCCTCAATAACGAACCACTGGCCATCCCCTAAGCAAGCACTGGTATTAAAATCTGAAGCCACCCCCCCAATTAAAAATCCCGGCTGCAAGCCTGCTTGATCAAGAATAAAAGCTAACATTGATGTAGTGGTTGTTTTACCATGGGTTCCAGCAACAGCAATTACACGATAACGTGCAAGGATATTTTCAGCTAACCATTGAGGACCCGAAATATATTTCTTACCCGCATCAAGGACCGCTTCCATAACTGGTATGCCACGCTTAATAGCATTACCCACAATCACGCAATCAGCCTTTAAAGCATCGGTAGTGTCTTCATATCCTTCAGTAAACGTAATCCCTTGTGCCTCTAATAAATCACTAATAGGAGGATAACAATTTGCATCACTTCCCGTAACATGAAAACCAGACGCGCGCGCCAATATTGCTAATGCACTCATAAACGTGCCACTCACACCTAAAATATGTAAATGCATATATCCCTCAAATGATTACGATTTACTCTCAAAAATTAATAAAATTGTCTGAGTTTTAGCGAAATAATTAACGCCAAAATGAAACAACCAATATGTTACATGCCATCAAACCAACGCTTGCTAAAACTGCAGGAAAATAATCTATCCCCAACGCATGTTTATAAATATGTACTGTTATCATGAATTGCCATATTGTCAAAATAAATGTCAAAATCAAATACACAACGGCCACAATTAACGCTAATGGTTGAATTATTTTTTCATTAGCAAACCATGGCGCTAACAACAACAAAGGAAAAGCAAATAGATGCACAATCGTATGACCCGCTAAAAGACACGCTAGTGTTTGAGCAATACGATGAGATACTTGAAACAATGCTAATAATGCTAATGTATATAACGTGTACGAAATGAGAAGCGTGGCTGCGGCGAACAATGATGTGCTAAACGTAAATAGTTCATCCACATCAGCAATAGACCATTGCATCACAATCAATACATAGAAAAAAAAAGTGATAAGTCCCAGCAAAAACCATGAATAAAGCGTATTGGCTGGCGTTTCTTGAAAAATACTAACCTGCCAGTATTTTTTTATGAATGCAATCCACATGATATGTTCCTATCCTTAACACAAATGTTAATCCTTACAAACTTATATTTTTTTCTTAAAAATAGTGACTTGTTGCACAATAGGGCTTAACCAAGGCCCTGAAACTTTATAAGTATAACCTGTAACTGTTTGCATACCTTGATTAATAATTTTACTAGCTACCCACGTCGCAAGGCCAGCAATTGGTCCGCCAGCAATCGTGGCAACAATCGGTAGGCTCGCCGTAATATGTGGCGAAATATGTAGCTCAACATCATACAATTGCTTAACGACGTCTAAATCACCTTTTATACTAGCATAAGCAACAGGACCATCAATGTAACTGTCAGACGTACTCATAACGCCCTTTTTCAGCACAAAATTGCCCTTAAATATATCGAAGCTATAGCCCTTTTGGGACAAGTCACTAAAATCTAATTTCAGTCGCCGCGGGATCGTTTGTAAACTTAAAATACTCAGCAGTTTTCCCAAACCTAGCTTTTCTTCTGTCTCTGGTCCAAGATGAGTAATACGTCCGTTTTTAAGCTCTATATACATTTGACCATTTGCATTGGCTAATGAAAAATCAATAATTGTGCCTGGCCAACCACCTTTAAACTGCATATCACCTTTTTGAGCCTGTACAACCGGTGTAATATGCCAATTTTGCAAGGTATCCTCCAATTTGCTAATGAGCAAATTAGCTTGTATATCTGTTCTATTAATACCTTCACGCAAGATCCAATCACCATTCATCGTCAATTGGTAGGCTGGTGAATTAAGGGTAAATGACTCAAGATGCCAATGATCCTTTGTGCTCGTGCTTTTAATTGCAACATTCCCCATATTCACATCTCCCAACGTGAATGCATCTATCGTTACATTTAAGTTAGGCAGATCTGCGGGCTTAAGTGTTGACATCGTGCTATTAACATTATTTTTAGACAAAACCGATCGAGCTAAGTTTACTCTTGAGAACCCCCCAGACAGTGTGTCTGACGATTGCTGGTAACGTAAATCCCCTGCAATATTTTGCTGTTCTAGAAGAATCGACCAAGCATCTTTATCCACTCTATTCGCTTTAATTCCAACCTTTTGATACGTCTCACCCCAAATTGCTACTTCACCCAACGCCATATCAACCGATTGAAAATTATTCAATAATGTTGGAGAAGATATATCAGAAGGGAGTTTTGCCATAACATCTTGCCATTTCTGAACATCAAGAACTGGAAGCGAACCCGCGATTTGTATGCCAGATTGCTTTTTCCAACTAACATTTTCATGACCAATTTGAATGTTGCCGCGTTCTAAATGAAGTGAATCCTTTGTACTATTAAACCAAAAATCACTACTGACTCGATTATCATAATTAAACCGCACTCTTAGTGCTTTATCCGGATTAAAATCAACATCGATTGTCAACGGAGCACTGTCTTCAGAGGCCTTCCCAAGCGGCGCTGGCAAATCGATATCAACCCCTTTTAATGGGGTACTAATCTGTAAATGGTCCAAATCATTGGGATTATCTGTTAACGTTAGCCGACTAATAACACTTAAATGACCTTCCATAAACGAAAATAGCGGTACATCAAATTTGTCACGCAATAAATCAATAGTAGTATCACCCTCGATATCAATCAATGTTGCCGGCTGTGGCTTGCTTACCGATTGGAGGTGTATTGCCACCGGATCACCCAATAGCTTTGCCTTTAGCTTACTATCGGTAATACCATGCTCATTAAACTCTAATATACCCGACAAATGATTAACTGAAACATCGTTGAGATCGTGATGATAGGTGGCTTGATTATCATTAAAAGCCATAGCCCCACGTACTAACACATCATCATTTTCTGGATAAAGAGGGATTTCTAAACGGAGATCCAGCCCTAGCTGACCTTGTAGGTCAAGTTTTTTTAATTTTAAAAGATGCGTTTTAAGAGGTGAAATAAGAATATAATGTTTAATTTTATTTGCTGGAGCCTCAACTTTGCCGTGCAGCAACAATGTTTCCTTGTCTAACCCTAAATCATCGAGACGTAAATTTACCTGATCAACCATAACCCCACTTAGATTGCCATGAACAACATCAAAATTAAGGCTACGCTTATCAAGACGTATATAGGTATCTATATCACGGGCTATTGGCCATTCTTTGTTAAATAATAAGTCCATTCCTGTCAAGCGACTGCTAATAGAAAACTCGCCAGGTTGTTTATCAAATGGAAAATCAGCCAGAGCACCATTTATAGTCACTTGCCCACTTAATTTATCAATACGTTTTATAGCGCTTTTTAACCACTCATCTAACGTTGGTTTAACATACTCAGAGGGTATATACGCCAACCATTTAGCTGCATTATTAGCTGAAAACTCGCCTGTTACCTGCAAATGACGTGACGCTGGATCAAACGGCTCATCTAAAGCGCCTCGTGCACTAACAACAAAATCAGAATGGCTTAATAACAAACGCTCCATACTGATCCGCAAGCCATGACTTAATTCTTTCCATTCAAATGCAGCATTGGCTTGCGTAAAAATAACAGGAGGACGCCCTCGCGGTGCAAGGGTCGTATTTTCACCATCCAACTCCAAACGACCTGCTGTTGGTTGCCAACTTAAGGCACCGGAAATATTACGCACCGTTGGCAACGCTCCCTTGCCTCGCCAACTCAAATCAGAAAACCTTGTTAAAACATAACTAACGTGGCCTTGTTTAATGCCCAGCTGGGTATCTTGTAGGCGACCTCGCGGATGAAGTGCCAATATAGGCTGCATTATTTCAGGCCACTGAATATCCTTAGCTAATATCGGCTCAAGTAAAAGATCTTTCACAAACACCCGATACGATTGTGCTGACTGCAAGTAGTTAACTGACAATGAATTTACTGGCCAGCGAGCGCCATCTGATCGAAGTTTAATCTTATCACCATTCAACGTCCATCCATCTTGATTGCGGTTCCAAGCTAAATTAGCACCTAGATATTGAATAAATTGACTTTGAGGGTTCCCATCTTTATTCCATGAAAGACGACGAAAATTAAATGTGGTCTGTACACCAGAAACATGTCCTTTTAAAACATCCAACCAAACTTCAAAATCTCCTTTGCCACCTTCTAGATGATAAGAGGATAAAGGTAAAAAACCCTGCCATTGCGTAGGTAAAAATTGATGGATTGACAAATAAGCATGCCCACTCACCTTGTTTAAAGCACCAGGATTTACTTTCATATCAGCAAGAACCAGCAAGGATGTAGGTGTTGTTTGCGCTAAGCTAGCAACAGCCTTCAAGCGATAACGACCATTGCTATTTACTGCAGTTAAATTCACTGCTGTTAATGGTAACAAAGTGCCATTATTTAAATGAACCAATGCTGAAAAATTTTTAACAATTATTTTTTGCTGACCTAGTAACCAACCTAATACAGGTAAATAAGTAGTGGCGTCTAATTTTGGTAGGGGCTGGTCATGGCGTAAGCCATCAACTTCCCATCGATTATTAATTTGCCGCAATGTTAAATGAACGTCATCAACATACAAAATGCCTGGCTGAATATGCCAATTCCATAACGAGCTAAATAAATTGATACCTACCATCAATTTATTTAAGGTTAAAACTTGATCCTGGCGATCGGATACAGTAACTTGATTTAATTTTAATACCGGTTCAAACCAGTACCAACTAGTTTCCATACTACTTATACTGACTGGCTGGCCCAACAAAGATGATAAGTGCTGTTCTACTTCACCTTTATATTGCTTCGCCCATGGGGTAAGCGCGCGGAACAGGCTAAAAACTATAGCTATAGTTATCATAAGAATAGCAAAAGGTATCAAGCATTTTTTCATTAATGCCACGCAACGATTTATTATCATCTGTCCTGTTGCTACCATCATACGTTTGCACTCTTGAAATATACGTAAGCTACTATTCAAAACCCAACCGGGTATATTGCTGCATCAACCATTCATTAAGAGCTAACACTAAAAAGACTCACCAGCTTCTGCATCCAGCTTTCGTAAAAAATTCATTTTTTGAGCAATTTTAATTTCTAAGCCCCGATCTACAGGTCGATACCACTGTGGATTGGGCATACCTTCTGGCAAATAACGTTCTCCTGCTGCAAATCCATGTGCTTCATTGTGAGCATAGCGGTAATCTTTGCCATGACCTAATTTTTTCATTAACGACGTAGACGCATTACGAAGATGCTCTGGCACCTCGCGTGATTTATCTGTTTTTACAAAGGCACTAGCCTCTTTAAAAGCTAAATAGCCAGCGTTACTTTTAGCTGCTACAGCCAAATAAATAACAGCCTGTCCAAGCGCGAGATCTCCTTCTGGAGAGCCTAAACGATCATAAGTAACAGCTGCATCATTTGCTATCTGTATAGCACGTGGGTCAGCTAATCCAACATCTTCCCAAGCCATTCGAACAATACGACGGGCTAGATAACTTGCATCTACCCCACCATCCAGCATTCGACATAACCAGTATAATGCAGCATCTGGATTTGAACCACGCACTGATTTATGTAATGCGGAAATTTGATCGTAAAAATGATCACCCTGTTTATCAAAACGGCGAGAATTTAATGTAAGTGTGTTTTGAACCAGCTCACAATCAATATGAACCGTCCCCAATGTCGTCGCAGCTATGTGAAGTTGCTCAAGCAAATTAAGTAAGCGGCGGGCATCGCCATCTGCATGTGCAATTAAGCTTTCCTGAGCTTTTATATCAAAC
>CAZZGV010000040.1:0-4052 GCA_964654255.1 uncultured Legionella sp.
ACCTAACTTCTTACAGCGGGTATCTTAGCCCGGATAAATTGTTCCTGCTAGGGCCACAGCATGATAGCACTATTTAAAATGCAGCAGTAAAGGCAAAAAATGGTTCGAAAACCCAATCACGCACATAAAAAACCTACTAAGCCACCTATATCATTAATCATTATTGCTGTGATGGTTGCTGTTGCTTTGTCTTATTCCCTTATTAAAAATTTGTTTCATAAACATCAAACAAATTATGCCAATAAAACACTGTCTCTGCCAAAATTAGCACCACAAAAAACCGAGCCCGATACCGAAGAGGATAATGGATGGAAAATTATCACGACTCATTCCGGTGATTCATTAGCTAGCGTATTTAAGCGAGCTGGACTTTCAAGTCAAGCATTACAAACTATCTTGCATAACAATCCACATGCAAAAACACTCGCAAGCATCAAGCCAGACCAACATATAAGATTACTAATTCATGATAAAATTTTAGAGAAATTGATCATTCCAATTTCAAGCACACAACATTTGATTGTATCTAACAAAGGGAAAGAATACTCAAGTATCATAAAATCACGAAAAATGGATAGTCATGATGACTACATCACTGCAACAATACATGGCTCCCTATATGGAACAGCTAAACGTCAAAATATCTCTTATAAATTAATACAACAAATGACAGAAATCTTTAATTGGGAAATTGATTTTGCAAGAGAAGTTAGATCAGGCGATCAATTTAGTATCCTTTATAAAGGCTATTATATTGATGATAAATTAGTCAGCACTGGGGATATTATTGCCGTAACATACACCAATCGGGGCGTTGCCCATCAAGCTATTCGTCATGGAAACGCAGCCGGCGATTTTGATTACTTTACACCACAAGGAGTTAGCTTAAAAAAGGCATTTTCTCGTTATCCGATAAAATTTAGTCATATCAGCTCGACATACAGCCTATCTAGATATCATCCTGTTCTTCACTACCGACGACCTCATAAAGGTGTTGATTTGGCAGCGTCTATTGGAACACCAATTCATGCTACTGGCGATGGGCGCATTGAAATTATTGACCGCCACAATGGTTATGGAAATATCATCAAAATATCCCACAGCAAAATCTATTCATCACTGTATGCGCATTTACTCAGATTTCAAAAAGGGCTGGCTAGAGGAGATCATGTAAAACGTGGGCAAATTATAGGTTATGTAGGACAAACGGGATTAGCAGATGGCCCTCATTGTCACTACGAGTTTCATGTGAATCACCAACCTAAAAATCCTTCAACGGTCGAGTTACCGCGTGCGTCACCAGTGCCTGCTCATGAAATGGCTTCATTTAAAGCAAAAGCCGGCACCCTTCTTGCCCAGTTGCAGCTCTATGAAAACGCTCACCTTGCAGCTGCTGGTAAAAAGCCAGGAGCAGCAGGTTAAGCTTAATCACGCCACTTACTCAATAAAAAGGTATCGACAAACAATCACGGTAGTGATAATACCGGCTAAATCAGCTAACAATCCTGCTGGAATTGCATGGCGAGTTCGTCTGATACCCACAGCTCCGAAATAAACGGCAACCACATAAAACGTGGTTTCCGTACTTCCCATCAATGTGGCGGCCGCTTTAGCAATAAATGAATTACCTCCATGTTCATGAATTAACTCAGCCATCAAACCAGTAGAAGCACTACCAGAAAAAGGCCTAATTAACGCTAGTGGAAGCAGTTCTGCTGGCATCCCAATTGCTTGCAACAATGGTGCCAGCCACCCTGCTAACAATTCAAAAAAACCAGAGGCACGTAACATACCAATAGCTACCATCATGGCAATTAGATACGGAATAATGGTAATACTTGTGTCGAACCCCTGTTTTGCGCCAATAATAAATGCATCGAACACATCAATTTTTTTAATCATGGCATACAAGGGAATACCGGCCACAAAGACAAGAAAAATCCAATTTGATAATTGATTCGCCCAAAAATTCATAAATTATCCACTTCTTTCATGCGATAACAAGGCAATTTAGCAAATTGTGTCACCGCAATAATAGCCACAATAGTTGATACACTAGTTGCAATTAGCGTACTTAAAATCACACTACTAGGATGCAAGCTACCATTCGCCGCTAAAAAAGCAATAGCGGTTGCTGGGATTAATTGCACGCTAGAAGTATTAATAGCCAGAAAAGTACACATCGAATTACTCGCTGTATGCACATGAGTGTTCAATCGTTGTAATTCCTTCATAGCTTGTAAACCAAAAGGCGTCGCAGCATTACCTAAACCTAACATATTAGCTGCAATATTAAGTAACATTGCACCCATTGCAGGATCCTCAACTGGCACTTCCGGAAAAAGACGACGCATGATTGGACGTAAAGCACGCGCAAAGTGTTTCACCAAACCTGATTCGGTAGCAATATTCATAATACCAAGCCATAACGCCAGAATCCCAGTTAAACCTAAAGCCACTTCAAAACCTAATTTGGCAGAGTCAGTTATTGCAACTACAACGTTGTCTATTCGACCTTGAGCAATACCCACTAGCACGGCAAGAAATATCATACCCAACCAAAGTTTATTTAACATGGGTTACCCCTCCAATTATGTCACTCTTGACTAAATCGCCTCTACACTCTATTTTCAAGATTTCATTGAGGAAAATAATGCGTCTTCTTACGTTTAGCAAGTGGCTTCCTCTTGCCGCCTGCCTTGCTGTCTTATCATTACAGTGTGAAGCAGCCCAAAACACTACAACTGAAACAAACACAGATCAAATCATTCAACGACTTTACCACAATCTAAATAATGACCCGACAATGGATATGCCAACGCGCTTAGATGTGATTAGCACCCAATTTGTAGGGAAACCCTATTTGCTAGGCGCGCTAGGTGAAGGTATTGATGGTGATTATGATCAATTCCCTTTATACCGTACCGATGCTTTTGATTGTGAAACCTATGTTGATACGGTACTCGCCATTGCTCTTGCCAAAAATGCACGCCAATTTCAACACTGCATCAATCGAGTCCGTTATCATGAAGGCCATGTTTCATTCATTCATCGCAATCATTTTACTTGTTTAGATTGGAACAAAAACAACCAACAGCAAGGATTTGTAAACGATATCACCACCACGCTTCGAGATAAACACAAACAACCCGTTGCAAAATTTGCGCAAGCAACAATTAATAAGCCAGGTTGGTATCAGCATATGACAACAAAAAATATACGTGTAAATAATATTGATCGCACCGAGCAAGTTAAGCGACTACAATCATTACAGCATAAAGGCAACCAACTACGCATTACCAACTCCACTATTCCATATATCCCCTTCTCCGCTTTATTTGATAAAAATGGAAAAGCAAATCACTACCTATTTAATCAAATACCTAATGGTGCCATTATTGAAATAATTCGCCCCAATTGGAATCTCAACAAAGAAATTGGCACACATCTTAATGTATCGCACTTAGGCTTTGCATTCTGGAAAAATGGCACATTATTATTCCGCCAAGCCAGCTCCACATATAACAAAGTTGTAGACACCCCGTTAATCAATTATCTACGAGCCGCACAAAAAAGTCCGACGATTAAAGGCATCAACATACAAACTGTTTCAGCACAGGCTAAATTATGTAATAAGTACCAATAGCAACTGTTCTGTTATAAGGCAGATGATAAAACTCAATATTTAAATTTGCAGAATAATTACGCACCAAAAATGCAAATAATTTTTCTTGCCAGAAAAATTGCAGAGATTTTTTCTCACGAGAAGCAACAACATTAGGAATTTCAAGCATGTAAGTAACTGTATCGATATTAATAGGAAATGGTACAATACCTAGCTCATTGGCTTTATTTAATGCTCGCGGAATAGAGATTGAGTCCATAAAACCATAATGCAGCGTTAATTCACAAATGTTTGCATTCAACGCTCGAATTTCAAAACGTTCAGATAACCTAACCCTGGGAATATTTTCAACAGTATAACTCAGCATCAAAATATGATCAGGCAACGTACGATTCAATTTTAGAAAACGAAGGAAACTACCACCGCT
>CAZZGV010000040.1:4062-11401 GCA_964654255.1 uncultured Legionella sp.
TGACGCGGTATAAGTCTTTTTCGCCGAGTTTGAATATCTGTAATAAAAATTGCCGTGGCATTGGGAAGCCGGTGAAGACTTTTATAATCAAGTTGCTTGAGAACTTTTGATAACTGTTTTTCTTTAAGAGCATAAGTATTATGAATATAAGTTCGCCCTTTTTGCCAGGTATACATGATAATTGCACATATCATCGCAAAAGTAATCGGCATCCAGCCACCCGTGTTTAATTTTTGAATATTAGCGCCTAAAAATAGCAAATCCACGACAGCAAAGAATGTAAATAAACACAGAATCAAAAGCCAATTCCAGTGCCATTTTTTAAGGGCTAAATACATAATAGAGATAGTAGTCAGCAACATAACGATATTTACAGCAATGCCATAAGCATGTGTTAAAGCGGCCGAACTTTTAAAATTTAAAATTAAAAAAAGCGTACCAATAGCCAAAATAAGATTCATTTGTGGCACATAGATTTGTCCTATCTTGGTTCCTGATGTTTGCACAATGGGTAAGTGGGGATACAATCCCAATAAAACCGCTTGTTTAGTGAGTGAAAAAGTAGCTGAAATCACTGCCTGAGAAGCAATGATGGTTGCTAGAGTAGCTAACACTATCAGCGGTAGTGCAAACCAATCAGGGGCTAATAAATAAAATGGGCTTATAATCGCATCTGGGTGAGCCAACAAATTAGCCCCTTGTCCAAAATAATTAAGTAGTAAACTAGGTAATACTAATGCAAACCAACTTAAGCGTATTGGCGTTTTACCAAAATGCCCCATATCTGCATATAAAGCTTCACCCCCAGTAACAACAAGAAAAATTCCCCCTAACAACGTATAACCTCTCCAACCATTCTGGTATAAAAAATGAAAGCCATAGAAAGGATTAACTGCTTTCAGTACAACAGGATTATGAAAAATCTGTAATGTACCCAAAATGGCCAACGTCAAAAACCATAAAAAAATCACCGGACCAAAAATAAAACCAATTTTTTCTGTACCAAACGATTGAACAGAAAATAGCGCAATCAAAATAATACACGTTAAAGGAATAATCCAACTTGAACAACTAGGCAAAATAACATTCAAACCCTCGATAGCACTGATAACCGAAATTGCCGGTGTTAACATACCATCACCCAGCATCAAACCTGCGCCAAATATCCCAAGTAAAAAAAATAATTGTGGTCTATCCCCAGTCGCTCGTTTTATAAGGGCTAACAGTGCAAGAATACCGCCTTCGCCATCGTTATCTGCACGGAACAAAATAACTAAATATTTAATAGAAATTATTAAAATAAGGGACCAAAAAATAAGCGACAAAATTCCAAGTATGTCCGCAAGATTTACAGGTAGCCGATCAAGAGATTCACGCATAGCATATAAGGGGCTTGTACCAATATCGCCATAAACAACACCCAGAGCGGCTAAAGAGAGAGGGAACATTGCTTGGCGTTCTGTTGCAACACGTTTAATCAAGCTCAAGCCCTTAAGCAGTTAGTTAAAAAAAGGATAGCAATCACATGCTTACAAAGCAATTCAAATTAACTTATACTAAAAAAAATTGATTGACCACAGGAGTGCGATGTTGCTCAGAACTTTCACCAAGCGTGCTGCAAGCGTCACTCTGCTTGCGTCAACATTAAGCGGTTGCTTTCATCCGCCCTTTAACAACTTTAATCCATACAATCGTCGCGCTAAAGATATAGCTGTTGGAGCCGGAGTTGGTGCAGGGGCTGGAGCTGCTATTGGAGCAATAGCTGGTAGTGCCCCAGCTGGTGCTGTTATTGGTGGTGTTGCAGGTGCTACTGTGGGACTCTATTACAATACTAAACGCGAGCTACTTAAAGAAATACAACAAGAAGATATACAATATATTGAGTACGGCAATACCATTACACTTCTTATACCCACCGATCGTTATTTTATGTTCAATAGCCCACGAATTAATGATATTTGCTATCGAGGACTAAATAATATCGTCAAATTACTCAAATACTACCCCAATACGCCCATCTATGTTGCTGCATTCACTGATGATGTGGGCGCACGCCATCATAAAAAAATCTTATCACAAGCCCAAGCAGAAACTATGCTTACGTTTTTATGGGCAAATGATATCCCAGCTCAACGGCTGCGTGCGGAAGGCTATGCGGATCTATATGATATAGGCAATAACAAGTTAATTCGTGGCAGTGCTTATAACCGCCGTATTGAAATACAATGGCTGACAAACCCTGGTACTAAATCTGCCCCCTATGTTTGCGCAACACATTAACATAGACGACATAACTAACAGAAAAGTTAGATTGTCTGCACAGATCAACTCATTTATTTAGCGCAAACAGCCATCTACCATAGTTTTTTTAAAGCAACCTTTGCTTTATCTAGTACGCGACGAATTGTTTGCTCTGGGCGCGCTTTAAAAGATGGAGCACTAAAAAAATACGCTTGACCCTCGGGAGATTGTTCAGAAAAAAAGTAGTTGAATATGCAACATCGCGGCGCGTCACATAATACAGGATTCACTGCGTGCCAAGACGTTCGATTGGTCTCCATAACGACTAGTCTATTAAACAAACTTGGAACAACAATGCAATTTTCGATTGAATCATCCCATAACTCATAATTGCCGCCATTTTCCATCCCCCAATTAGGAGACACATAATAAAGAACATTTACCGTTCGATAAAAACGTTTTTTTTCTACATCGTGGGAATTATCAATATGTGGATTAAGATAATACCCTTTAAGTAAGGTACTAATTCCACCAGCATAACGAGTTGGGTCAGGGATTTGCTGTTTAATCTGAGTAATATCCTCAATTACATCAACAATTTTAGGATCTTGAATAGCGCCATTAATGTCTTGTAATACCATTGAAACATCTTTCAAGTGACTGTATTTTAATTTTATTTTTCCAAAACTACGTAACATGTGCATTTCACTGGGTTTAGGAAAATTGGCATATATTTGTTCTGCAATTTCAACAGGCAGCAAATCATCCAATACAAAATGACGTGCAACGTTTATAGCATACTCGTGGAAAAATTGTTTTTTTAACTGCTCTTTACTTTCTTCCAATCTTTTGAGGATCAGATAAGTTAATTCCGTTTTCATCATACACGCCTCTTTGAGCAGTTTATTAATACCTGGTTTTTCTAAAATACATTATCAATCTAATGAAATAATTAAGAAATTGCACGAACAAGCGCATCCTTTGCTAATGTTAAACAGCGTTCTACTTCTCCCAATTCGGCTTGAATACTTAAGATTGCTTGTGGATTCCCACCTTTTTGCAAATTACGGGACGTAACGGTAAGTGCTTGTTGCTGTGTTTCAAGTGTAATGATATTTTCTTGTAAGGTTTGCAACCATTGCTGACGAGTATTTATTGCCTGGACACTAAATGTTAGAGACTTTTTGGGACGTGGTTTATCTTCGCGTATTCGACACAACTGTACCAAAACATTAATTTTTTGATTTACGCGATCCGCTAAATACCGTGAACTACGCTCATTTTTCTGCTGAGCTAATACACGTAAATCTGCTTTTATTTCATCAATGCATGACTGCGGGGTCATCTCAAATTGATAATTGAAAAGACCCACGGGAAACAGTTTAGGACTAAAAACTGAATACAATGCCTCTAATCTCCACGCCAACTCTGGAAGACGTGAGGCTAAAACCTCCACAGGCTCATTGATAGCCATGGTATTGTGAGCCATCAAATAGCATTAGGTTGAATGTAAGGACGCCGCTTTTGTAACCAATTACTGATAAATGGTGGTGAGCACATCAGCAACAAACCCAAAATCAAGGTCAATTCATAGCTGGTAACACTACCCACATTAATATCTTCTGGTGGCATAAAGCTCACTACTAATGTTGTTGTTACACCCACAATACCGATTCCAGCAACAATATACATCCCAATCAAACCACCTGGGATACGAAATCCGCGCGGGTGTTCTGGTGTTTTCTGACGCAGTTTAATTGCTGCAAAAAACATCATAAGATACATCAACATGTACAGCTGTGCTGCTAGTGCGGTTAATAACCAATAAGAACCATTCACACTAGGCATAAATAAAAATAAACTTGATAAAATAGTAACAATCACCGCTTGGCCAACCAGCATCGTTACCGGAGCTCCTTGCGTATTTACACGCTGAAATATCAATGGCAAATTACCATCTTGAGCAGCCACTAATAATCCTTTTGTTGGAGCAATGATCCAATTACTGACACCACCAAAACCACCCATCACTAACATCACGGCAATCACCGGCATCATCCACGCAAGTTGGTACCTGGCAAAAAATGCGTCGAACGCCTGCATGATTCCCGCAACAAGATTAATATCTTGATGAGGTAAAACAACGGCGATAGCTAATGAACCTAAAATTAACGTACTTAAAATAATACACACGGAATAAATAAGTGCTCGTGGAAAAGCGCGCTGAGGATTCTCAACATCATTCGCATGCACAGTGGCAATTTCAATACCACAAAATGATAAAATAATCGCCGTCAACGATACCCACATTGACCGATCCTGCCAATGAGGGAGAATGCTTGGGAGATCAAATTGAACATGTAACGGATTACCATCCAAAATCCAAGCAGCGCCTAGGCCAATGATCAACGACATGGGTAACAACAAACCAGAAATAGTGCAGATACTACTGAATACACCAGACGAGCGCATGCCACGCAAATTCACAAAGGTTGCACCCCAAAATGAACTGACAATTACAAACCATAGAAAGTACGGATTACTAGCCAAAGCCGGATCAATCAAATAACCAATCGTGCCAGCAACAAAGGACAAAATGGTTGGATACCAGATTACATTTTCAATCCATTGCAACCAAATAGCCAAAAATCCCATTTTTTTACCAAAAGCCTCTTTTACCCAAATATAAATTCCACCCTGTTGTGCCCAGCCTGAAGCAAGCTCAGCGGAGACTAAGGCAGTAGGAATAAGAAAAAACAAGGCGCCTAAAATAAAAAAAGCAATTAATTGGCTACCAAACAATGCGGTGGCAGGCAAATTACGAATACTGTCAACCGAGCCTACAGTAATCATAGTGAGCATAAATACTGTCAGAGCATGTTTTTTATGATTCATTATCGTCCTTCTTAAAATAATAGCTGGTTGTATAAAAGCGAATAAAATACATTGGCCTTTTCATTTTTCAAGCATAAACTGTTGCCTATTATAAAACGATTAGCTTAAGAAAACCTTAATAATCGTATAAAAAAAAGCCACCCCTTACTAGCTCATATAACATAAGCATGCTTATATCATATTTCAAGCCATCTTCTAACCTTTAAATAAAATCAAGATGAATAAATTTTCATCATATGGTATAGTTTCGCATTACCACTAAATCAGGTGGTTTTTTTGGAGATTTTTATGAAACTGCTAAAAATAGCCCTTGCTTTAATGAGCTTGAGTGGAAGCTTAGAGGCCCAGGATATTAACATCAATGGCACAATTTCGCGTACGTTAAAAATACCGATGATCCACAGCTCAAATACAAGGTCCCCACAGCTGCTTTCTTCTGAAAAAACCAAACAAATCAAACTACTGAAAATTGAGCTTTCTGAAAAATCCAAACAACTCTTTGCTAATAAAGCCCATCATGCGCTTGCGCATATCAATGAATTTTCCAACAGTGCCTTACAAAGGTCTGAACGATTTCCAACAAAAATTCAATTGGGAATGAATGATGTACCTGTTTTAAATCAAGGAAATCATGGCTCCTGTGTTGTTTTTGCAATTACCGCAGCAATTGATGCAGTCTTAAATAAAGGCGATTACATTAGCCAACTATGTCAATTACAAGTTGGTAATTATCTTGAAGCGAATGGTTATAGCCCTAGTGGCTGGAATGGCTCGATTGGTCGCTCTGTTTTAAGCCAAATCGAATCGACAGGAATTATTAATAAACAAGAACAAACCACACAAGGTTGCGGCGGTCTAGTAGATTACCCCATCAATAGTGAAGACCCTACGTCATCCATGACACTAGATGAGTTTCATCAACTAAGTGAGCCTTTTGATCATGAAACAGTGAGCTGGTGGACATTGCTGGATGTTTTTGATGTAGCCACTACGCGCATAGACACATCTGAAACCTTAGCAAACGTAAAAAAATCACTTTCAAATGGTGACCGTGTTGCATTCGGCGTACTTCTTTTAGATTTCGAATACGGCCTTATGGGAGCTGTCGGTACAAAAAATGCTACTTATGACACTTGGGTATTAACACCAGAAATAGCCAGAGATATCTATATGAAACCATTTTTTGGTGGCCATGAAATGATTATCACAGGCTATGACGACAATGCTGTGGCTATTGATGATAAAGGTCGCCCTCATAAAGGCTTATTAACACTTCGTAATTCTTGGGGTGAGCAAGTTGGTGATCATGGCAATTTTTACATGTCGTATGATTATTTTGTGTTGCTCGTCATTGAAGCTCAACGTATTCATAATGCAGTTAATGATGAAGCTACAGTACCTAGTGATAGTGATAAATCCGCATAATAAACCAAAACAATGGCAAAGCGATTAAATCGAATAAAGAAGCCGTACTGCTAGAAATCGTTTTGCCTTTTTCAACACGCGCCACAGAAACGTAATGGACCTTTTCTTAACGCAAACGCTTGCCACTCAAGACGTCATAAATAGCACTAGGCTTACTTAAGCCACCTAACACACCAGACATTAGCGCGTCCACGCCGGAGGGAAACTGTGCACATATACTAGATATATCAACTGCAGGGGTAAATCCACTAATATTCGCGCTGGTTGAAACAATAGGACCATCAGCACAGAGTTCTTTTGCAATAGTGTGCGATGTCATTCTTATAGCAA
This sequence comes from uncultured Legionella sp., assembly GCA_964654255.1. GTDB lineage: Bacteria > Pseudomonadota > Gammaproteobacteria > Legionellales > Legionellaceae > CAZYME01. The sequence goes on from CAZZGV010000040.1 coordinate 10,954, forward strand.
TGCTCGGATGCTCCCCACTTAACCACTCAGGAATAATCGTTGCTTTGGGGAAAATCCATGTCACGGGCCCTGGCCAAGTATCGCGTACCTTTGCAAGAGCTTCGTCTGGAATTGGGCCAATTAATGGAAACAATTGAGGCCAATCAGAAATCAAAATAATAAACCCTTTTGTGACTGAGCGCTCTTTTAATGCCAATAATTTTTCCACGGCTTGTCGATTAAATGGATCACAACCCAAACCATAGATAGCTTCTGTAGGATAAGCAATGATTTTCCCTTCTTTTATTAATTGCCGTGCGTCCTCAAACTGACTAATTATCTTTATCATAACGAACTTAAGTACTCTAAAAAATTAATAATATCTATTTCCAAGCGCGCTACAAACAGCTGGAAAACCATCGGATGGTCAGAGATTACTTGTAATCCTGATCATTTGTAAATATAATTT
>CAZZGV010000041.1:0-11396 GCA_964654255.1 uncultured Legionella sp.
AGGTCCTGTATTTGCCATTCACCAAGATGAAGCAATGATAGCGGGTATGGATGAATGGAATACGCGGCAGCACAATCAATCAGGTTTAGTTAAACGAGTAAATGAAAGCAAGGTAACAGAGGCTGATGCTGAGAAAGCAACCATTGAATTTCTGCAAACTTACCTTGATAAAGGTAAGTCCCCTATGTGTGGCAACAGCATTTGTCAAGACAGACGATTTTTATGTAACTATATGCCAGAGCTTGCAGCTTTTTTTCACTACCGTAATTTAGATGTCAGTACCTTAAAAGAATTAGCCGCGCGCTGGCGTCCTCAATTATTAAATGGCATCACTAAACAATCCAAACATTTAGCATTAGATGATATTAAAGATTCTATTAATGAGCTTTTATATTACCGTAAGCATTTTATTAAAGAGGATTAATTATGATTGAACGTGAGCAACTTGAATTGCCGCAAGGTGCGGACAAATTATTATTGCATTCGTGCTGTGCTCCTTGTTCGGGCGAGGTAATGGAAGCACTTATTGCATCCAATATTAATTTTTCAATTTTTTTCTACAATCCAAATATACATCCTTTGCAAGAATATGAGATTAGAAAGCAAGAAAATATTGTATTTGCAGAAAAACATCATATCCCATTTATAGATGCAGATTATGATAAGGATAATTGGTTTTTGCGTGTAAAGGGTTTGGAGTGGGAGCCAGAAAGAGGTAAACGTTGTACCGCATGTTTTGATATGCGTTTTGAACGAACAGCACTTTATGCTCACGAACATGGGTTTCCCGTTATTAGCAGTTCGCTAGGCATATCACGATGGAAAGATATGAACCAAATTAATGCCTCTGGTCTTCGCGCAGCCGGTCGTTATCCTAATATGGAATATTGGACATACAATTGGCGAAAAAATGGTGGTTCAGCACGAATGTATATCATTGCTAAGCGGGAAAATTTTTACCAACAAGAATACTGTGGTTGTGTGTATTCTTTGCGAGACACCAATAATTGGCGAAAACAAAATGAGCGCGAGCGCATTAAAATCGGTGTTAGCTATTATGGTAATGAAGCAGGGACAGAAACAAACGATCAATAAAGGGAATGTTGTGATGGATTTGTTGGAAAAAATAGTGGAGTTGGAAAATGATGCTGATGTGTTTGGTTTTCGATGGGAAAACACCGCACAAATTATGGCTCAAATTGAAAGTGAATGCTTAGAAATTCGTGAGCACCTAGATGGCGAGCCTACATTTAAAAATCGCGTAGAATTGCAAGAGGAAATTGGCGATCTACTTCATGCCGTATTTTCACTTATCGTGTTTTGCAAACTGAGCCCTAAACAAACATTAGAACAAACCTTGAGTAAATTTGAATCACGTTTAAATAACGTTAAGCAATTAGCTAAAGAACGTGGTTTAGATACCTTAAATGGATTTTCTTTTGATGAGTTAATGTTATTGTGGGATCAAGCTAAACAGTTACACAAAGGGAGTTGATATGGGAGAAGCCCACCACCATGATCAGTGTGCCCATGCTCATGCTGCACCAGCGTTCAATACAGCTTTTTTAATCGCTATTATTGCCAATGGGATGTTTGTAGTATGTCAGATTATTTTTGCATATATAGCCAGCTCCACCAGCTTGTTGGCGGATGCCATACACAATTTTGGTGACGTATTAAGTTTGATTATTGCATGGATTGCTCAGCGTTTACTCAATCGGTTGCCTACCGTACGCTCGACATATGGCATGAAAAAAACCTCTATTTTAGCTGCACTCACTAATGGTGTTTTACTTGTATTTACCTGCGGAATCATAGCAACTGAAGCGGTATACAAATTATTGACGCCTTCCATGGTAGATGCGCGCGCGGTGATGATTGTTGCAGCGATAGGAATTGTTGTGAATGGTGCAACAGCGGCATTGTTTTTAAGCGGCTCAAATGATTTAAATATTCGTGCTGCATTTTTGCACCTGGTTTACGATGCCTTGGTGTCAGCAGGGGTGGTTGTATCAGCACTCCTTCTTTATTGGACTGGTTGGTTATGGCTTGACCCTTTGGTTGGACTATTGATTGCGGGTATTATCCTTAAGGGCACATGGTCTTTGTTTACTGACAGTTTTCGCTTGATAATCGACGGTGTTCCAAAAGGTATTTCCATGACAAACGTAAGCAAGTTATTAAGAGATCAACCAGGCGTGCAAGGCATACACGACTTACATGTTTGGGCCTTAAGTACGCAAGAGAATGCATTATCAGTTCATTTATGGATGCCAGAGCAACAGTTAACTGATACTGCTCGGCAAGAGCTAGGTCAGCGTTTGCGGGAGGAGCATTATATTCACCATATTACAATACAAGTAGAACGGGTAAAGGGCTTTTGTGCTGACGGATGCACACCTTTTTTATGATATATTAGATTCATTATTCACATATAGAACCAGCTAGGGAAGGCTCATGTGGTTTAATATTGAAGAACAAATTTTTCAAAGGTTTAAAGTTCAGTCCACGGAACGAAAACTACTCTTATGGAGTATGTTACTGGCTTTTTTTGTGGAAGGTACACGGTGTTATTTTGATGTCGTTTCGATGTCATTATTTTTAGCACATTATAGTAGTAAAGATTTACCAAAAATTTATTTATTTAATGCTATTTTTGTAGCGGTGATGGGCTCTGGGTATTCTTTGTTGGCATCAAGAATGGCTTTTAATCGCTTCATAATGATTTTGTTACTATTTCTAGGAGGCGTAACAATAGGAATAGGCGTTTTATTAACAGAAATAGGTAGTGCTTGGATTTTTGGACTATTAATAGTCTGGTCTATTGCGGCAAAGAGTTTATTAGATCTTGGGCTGTGGTCTGTATTTACTCAAATGTATACTTTACAGCAGGGCAAGCGATTATTTGGTTTTATTCGTGCTAGTCAGGGTGTGGGTGGCATGATAGCTGGTTTTTTGCTGCCTGTTTTACTTTTCGTTATGACAACCGAGAGGGTTGTTTTATTGATAGGGATATTGGTATTTTTAGCAATGATTATTTCAGTGAAATTATTAAAAACTGAAGGCGGCTTTGCAGAATCAGTATCCAATACTAGCGACATTGAGTCAGGTAAATTTGCAAGTAACATATGGCATGATAAATACATTCTAAAGATACTCGGCATAGTCTTTCTAGGTATCCTAGCTCAGTATACGATAGCAGTGTTGTTCAATGCACTCGCCAAAGAGTATTATCCTGGTAAAGGGGAGCTAAGTAGCTTCTTAGGTGTCTTTAGTGCGCTTGGGTATGGGCTAACTTTATTACTAAATGTGTTTGCATATAGATGGATAATGGAGCGATTTGGCGTGGTTGTAAGTGCTATGCTTTGTCCCCTACTTCTCCTCATCATTGGCATTATTATACTTATTTTAAATGTAATTCCTTCATCGTATGTTTTTATTTTTTGGTTGGTTGCCCTCTTAAGAGCGGTTGATCTAAATTTTCGTAACGCTATTTCTGATTCAAGTAACATCTTACTACTGCAGCCCTTATCGCCTTATTTACGTAAGTTTGTTTTATCACAGACCAAGATGATCATGTCGCCTCTTGCGATAGGATTCATCAGTATTGTATTGATGGTTATGGCTAATACAGTAGGTATTCTAGTCTCTTGGTATGTTTTAGGTGTGGTGGTGTTCTGTTTATTATCTATTTTAATTAATAGAGCGCTTAAATTGGGCTATATAAACTCTCTTAGTAATGCAATTAAACAGCGTTATACCATTACATCGGGGTTTCATTTTCCTAGCAAAGAAAGTTTGCCTATATTTAGACAGATCTTATTAAGCCCTTACCCTGATGAGGTACTTTATGCACTGTCGTCCATCGAGCATATAGATAAAGATGCATTTGTTGACGGATTAAAGATCGCCATTAAATCTCAAGCGGAAGAAATTCGGCATTTTGCTTTACAAAAAATAAGGGAATATCGTGTGTTAGCTTTTTATGATGATCTATTGTTAATGCTAGATTTTGAAACTAATGATGCTATAAAAGCGCAAGTATTAAGCACGGTAGCAGATTTAAATTATGAGAAAGCACGTCATAAAATTCATCAGTTAGTTAAGCATGCATCTCCGGTAATTTATTGCGCTGCTTTAATTGCAATGGCCTCTTATGGAGATAACTCAGAAAGCAGCATGGCACTTGAAAAAATAAGTAATCTGCTTGAGTCAGAGCAAGAGACAGTTCGTAAATCAGCTGCTTTTATTATTGGAGAAATAAATAATAAGCATACAAATAAGTTTTTAGAGGGCGCTGTGTATGATGTCAGTGAGCATGTCCAACTGGAGGCGTTGCGGTCCGTTATTAAAATAAACTATCTTAAATGCTTTGATGAAGTCTTAAGGAAAACATATTTACTTGAATTAAACGGTCGTATTTTGCAGGGATTTTTGGCATTGAGTAATGAATTTATGCCTATTCTTAAGAAGAATTTTTCGAGTTATTTGCGTATTGACCAATTAAAGCTGCTGTATATTATGAGTAAAATGCAGTCAACTGCAGCAGCAGCATTCCTAGAGAAGATGGTCTTAGATTCTCACGGTGAATTGTGCCAAACAGCTTTGCGCTCTTTAAAGCAGATAAGTTCGCCAAAAAGTCATATTTTTTATGAAAATATACAGAAAAAAATTAACGAAGAGGTTGATTACTTGAAGCAGCACTATGGGTACCTTCAGATAACACCCGTGCTAGACCTCACTCAAGTATTACGCGACACATTACACCGAAAAATAGCTTTATCAGTTGAACGTCTTTTGCTGCTTATTGCCATGGAGTATGGGGATAAATCAATAATGGAAGTTCAAGCAAGGTTAGATATAGGGACAGTAAATGAAATTGGTTATGCATTGGAGTTGTTACAAGAAATTATTTCTGCGGAACATAAGGCAAGTATAGTGCCTATTTTAGACAGCATTTATTTAACCGAGGCACCTTCCAAGGGGAAATTGGATTCAACGCATTTCAATGCATTTATTAAAACACAGTTGCAGGAGGGGGATAAGGAATACCTGACCATATTATCTTGTATTGCATGTTTATATATTATAAAAACCATAGGGACAAAGCCCTTTGTGGATGAAATAATGCAATTAAAGCGGTCAGAAGTGGCTATTATCCAAGAGACAGTAATGTGGCTTGAGAGTTAACGAAGGAGCATCCACCATGATTGCATTGGAGAAATTGTTATTACTTAAATCGGTAACTCTTTTTAAGCAAACGCATGATGATTTATTGCTACAAATTGTAGATTCTGCGGTAAAAGAGAAAACAGTTATTGCTGGCGAGTTACTTTTTCAAAAAGGTGACGTAGGTCTTGATATGTACGTCATAGTTAACGGAAGAGTTAAAATACATAATGGTGATCTTTTTATTAAAGAAATTGGAGAGCGAGAAATTTTTGGAGAATTAGCGGCGCTATCTTTTGGGACGCGTGTTGCTTCGGTTTCCGCTATCACCGATTGTCTGCTTTTAAAAATCAGTAGTCCCGATCTTTATGAGGTCATGAATTTGGATATTGGTTTGGCAAAAGGGATCATTAAGGCGTTATGTGAGCGAACACAATCGATATCGATGCAACTTGAGCAATCGTTGAGGGGGAGTAACTCTAACGTGACTTGACAGGTACTTAGGAAAATCGGCGATTGTTAGATCAAGTTTGAACTACTATAACTAAGATAACTACATTTTTTTAAAATCAATAGAAGAGGCTTGAGCCAGTTTTTCATCTGGCGTATTCCAATTAATCTTTAATCTATCCATTGCTTCTAATGGCGTATACTCAACCCAACTTGGTGCTTTACATTTTTTTCTTAAATCGTCTAAATAATAACGGACATCTAAATGCTCAACCTGTGTTAATAGATAATCTAAAAACCGGTAACTTTCGAATGCTTCAGGTAAACATCGTCGCGCATATCGTAAATAATTTAAATCACCTAAGTTTAACGTCTTTAGAAACGCTGGAATTTGTAACGTAAGCTCGAAAGCAAAGTTACTTATACTGTTTACTGTAGAAAAATCTATTTGATGTGCGCCATAAAAATTGAATTCAGCTGTATCGGTCATGTTTTTTTCAATATCCGTTAAAAAACGGATTAATTCATCATCATTTAACTTTTCTATTTCTTGATAAAATTGCTCGATATAGGCGTGATCGATTTCTCCACTTTTAGCATGGGTTAATCCATCCATAAATCTAAAAAAATTAAGCGTGAGGACCTCATGTATTCGTTCTAAGTCATAAGCAATCAATGTTGATTTTAGCGTTCGAGAGGTGTGTGTTAAATCGCCCTTTTTATTCATTATTTTTAAATAAGAAAAATCTGCTTCTTCATTTCTAACAAAACCAGTATGATCAAAGTATAATGTTGTAGTTCCTAATGAAACTTTTCTTACTTTATGTTTGGTTTGATACTCGAGATCTTTTTGTTTGTAAAATGCCATAGGTTTGTTTTTTAGTAATTTTATTAGATCAAACTCAATAATTATGGATCCAGATGCTCGAGGATCAATTTCTTGTGGTCCCAGACAGACCACATTTCCGTCGCCATTTAAAATATCACAATTCATTAACGCTGCTGGATTGAAGTTCATATAAAAATCTAGTAAGGTTCGTCGACCATACAAGGCATCATCTAGTACGCTTTTCAGCGCCTCAGCAGATGTAATATGTTTTATGACAGAAAATGCAGATATTTTTTGCGCAGCATCCCTAATTCGTTTGGATAATGCTGTTTCGCATTTTGGTATATAAGGCTTATTTGCATCCTCTAACAGTTCTGCGGCTGTTATCTCAAGTTCATTTAAGCTTTTAGCATGTACGGTCTGAATTCGATGAAGTTCTTCTCTTTGTCGTCTTTTTCGTCGAATATCGCGTTGTGCTTTTAAAATAAATGGTTCTATTGTTTTAACAGCAATTTTTTTAATTGTTTCTTGGGCCTCTTCATCGCGACGTTTAATATTTTCAGGGATGGATTTTTCATCAAAAAAACGTGCGGGGGGTGTTAAAATATATTTTTCAAATAATTTAACTAACTGTTGGTCATTGGACAAATAAACTTGTCGTATAATTTTATGAGGGGCTTTCATGAGGAATGCCCCCATTTTTTTGTAACTATCTAAGTCATCTTTCTCTTCCATCTTAAATATATTTTTTAACGTCTCATCAATGCTACCTATCATTTTATTTCTATGTTCTGGAGATGTTTTAAAATAAAGCTCTAATTGCAGCCATAATGCCCCATTGCTACTATATTCAAATATTTTTTTTTGTTGGACTAATGCTATAAACTCTTTTGTCGCTTGCCCTAACGTTTGAGAAAACAATAGGTTGTTATACTCAGAAAGATCAAATCTATTTTTTGAAAATAAATCCAAAAATTGAATTTCTATCTCACGCATAGGTATTACTCGATATGTAATTTATGTTTTATTATAGCACAATATGGCTATATATTGTCGCCATGCTTATGGAATAAGTTGCTAGAGAAAATTGAGTCTAGGTTTCGCTTAAGGCTGTGGTGCTCGTTTAAAATATAAAAGATTGCCCTTTTTTTACAAATCCTAAAAATCCATCTGCCTCTGCATTGGGTAATCGCTCTGAATTATAATGGTAGAGCCATATTTTTTTCTTTAGCTCCGGACGTAGTTGCACTAACTCGGAATAATGGGCATGAACACCACTTATACGCTCGGAGGTTTCACAATCATGGAAAATAATATCTGCTTCTTTATAGAAATCTTGAAGTTGGTATAAGGCCAATTGTGTATCGGCTGTAAAAAATATAGAGGTATTGTTGTAATAGATCATTAAGCCATAACACGGCTGCAAGATATGATCACTGACGATATGAACAGCTTGAACAAGTTTGAAGTCAATCCCATTCCACGTGAATTTTTTCTCTAGTGTGAGAGGATGAACATTAAAATACGTTTCTAACGTAGCAAGTTCGGTTGATAATGTACAAAGTCCGCCGGCTAATGACTTATTCCATAAGTCATGGATGATAGTTTCTGAGGCAAATAATGTTGGTTTTCTCCTATAGTTAGGATCAAAAAATGTATTGAGCGCGAGCCACTCTAATCCTCCAACATGATCCGCATGCAGGTGGGTTATATAAACATTTTTAATATCTAAGTACCCTAATCCCTGATCGTTTAATGAAAAACGTATGTCTCCCCCGGCATCAATAAGCATAGTGTCATTGTCTTTTTGCAAAAGAAGATTGGACTGGTAATTGTCAGGTTGAAGCGAAAATGCAGAACCAGAGCCAAGAAACGTTATCGTCAGAGTCATAAATGCGTCCTGTATTTATTCTCGAAATATTTTTGGTGAATACAGTTTATTATAGTATAACAAGGGGTATCGATTTAATTTATAGTTAATTTAACTATAAATTAAAATGTCAACGATAGGGAGGCCGGCGCTAGCCAGTAATGAAACGGATCTATATTCTTAATTTTCTATTAATCGTCGGGATACTTCTGGTTTATTTTTTCGAATACAGTAGTCTTAGAGAGGAGTCTATAGTTAATATCGGGGTTCTTTTTTCTGAGACAGGCAGCATGGCCAACACAGAGCGGCCAGTGCTTCGCGCAACACTTCTTGCTATCGAACAAATCAATCAGCTCGGTGGAGCAAATGGCAAGAGAATTATTCCAATTATTTATGATGGCGCGTCAGATCCCAAACGACATGCTGTGTTAGCAAAAAAAATGATACAAAAAGATCATGTTAAAGCTATTTTTGGATGTTGGACTTCAGCATCACGCAAAGAAGTCAAACCCATAGTTGAAAAATATAATAACTTATTAATTTATCCAACCCAAAATGAAGGGGTTGAGGATTCCAATAATATTATTTATTTAGGTGCAATACCTAACCAACAACTCGTTCCGGCTGTATCTTGGATGCTAGAGAATTATGGTAAAAAAATTTTTTTAGTAGGATCTGATTATATTTATCCTTACGTAGCCAATGAAATCCTTGTTCATGAATCCATGGTGCTTGGTGGCAATATTGTGGGGAAATACTATATTCCTATTGGCAGCACTGATGTTGATGCTGTTATTAATGATATTATCCAAAAGAATCCTGATTTCATCTTCAATACAATCAATGGCTCAACCAATATTGCTTTTTTTAAACGCTTGTATGAATTAACGGTTGAAAAAGGCATTCGACGACCGCCAGTGATGTCGTTTAGTTTATCCAATAGTGAAATGTATGCTATTGATTTGAAGAAAATGGTAGGAGACCTTGCAACAGGGTCCTATTTTTTGAGCCAAAACAATTCTAAAAACAAAGTTTTTTTAAAAGATTATCTTCAAAAATATGGTTCGATAGATGAGGTGAGTGATACTGCAATTACGGCTTATTCAGGTGTGTATTTATGGGCGCAAGCAGTGCATGAGTCTCCGTCTATAGAGCCAACTGCTGTGCGTGAATTTATGTTAAGACAAAGTGTTGCCTCTCCAGGTGGGGTTATCTATATTGACCCGACGAGCGCACATGCGTGGCGAATCGTTGAAATAGCTCGCGTTGATGCGAAAGGACATAATAATATCGTTTGGACTTCTGGTGCTCCTGTTGAGCCTATTGTTTATCCTGATTTTAAAACCAAAGCAGAATGGGATTTCTTTGAATATGGGCTGTATACCAAATGGAATAAATCTTGGGGAAAATTTAGGGTGCAAAGATAATGAGGATGCCGAAAAAGCTCGCTTTTTTTAAATCTATTTTTTCAGAGCATACTCTGATTGCTTGGATGATGTTAGTGGCTATTCTTCCCATGCTTTTGCTTGCTTATTTTTCTTATAGTAGCGCACAAAGTAGGTTGCAGGAGACAATTAGTAATGTGCTTCTTATGGAAATCAAGAAAAAAGTAGGTTTGATTGATAATTTTATTTCTGAAAAAAAGGTAGATTTAGCGCAATTTACTGAGCTTCCCGAGTTGGTTAATCTTATTAAATCCTCGGAGGTTAATGGTCATTTACCAATACTAAGTCATGAGAAGATGGCTGGATTTACTAAGTATCTTAATTACTAAAATTGGTGTAAGTGATCTTTGTATTGTCAATATGGATCGAAAGATTGTGTACGTGCTTCATGATACCCAGGTTACTGGTAGGATGTTAGCGGAGGATACGCTTGCACATATCGATTTATATCGTTCATTTGATGGCGCGCGGATATTGCGTATGCCTTATTTATTTACATCGTTTCATGGAAAAGCAGGATCGGGTCTAAATATGTATTTATCAAATGTTATTCGTATTCATGGCATTACAAAAGCTGTTTTTATCATGAAACTGAATCCTTATGATATTGAAAGGATTATTAAACACGATATTGGTTATACAAAATCAGACCAAACTTTATTGGCGATGTTGGTTAATAAGAAGCCCACCATCGTTATAAAGACAGAGCAAACAACAGAGGGTGGCGGTAGCCAAACAGGTGCCTTGGCGATGAAAGCTATTCAAGGTGAGATGGGGCAGCCTGTTGAGGTTCAGAGTGCTGGACGGTCTATTTACGCGATTTATAGCTACGTTCCTCAGTTTAATATGGGAATAATTATTGAATACGATAAGAGTGAGGTCTATCAAAAAATTCATTGGTTAAAGGTCAATATAATTGCTATTACAACGATAGATTTGTTGATGATTATTATGATTGTATTATGGATTTCAAGGGAGCTTAAAAAAGCGCAGATGAAAAGCGAGTTACTATTGGAAAACATTCTTCCAAAATTTGTTATTGATGAACTAAAAGAAAAGAAGCAATTTTTAGCTAGGCGTGTTAATGATGTATCCGTTTTCTTTGTCGATATTGTTCAATTTTCAACTTATTCTTTGTCTAAGGCCCCCGAGGTGCTGGTAACTGAATTGGATGAATTGTTTTCAATTCTTGACCAATTATGTGAGAAATATCAGTTAGAAAAAATTAAGACTATTGGTGATGCATACATGGCTGTGGCAGGGCTTATTACGTCTCAAACTGATCATGCGACGCGAGCTATTAATATGGGATTAGATGCTATTGCGGCCTTAAAGGAATATAATTTGAGCCATGGGACTACGTTTGAATTTAGAGTGGGAATCAACTCAGGTAATGTGGTAGCAGGCATTATTGGTAAGAAAAAATTTAGCTATGATCTATGGGGAAATGCGGTTAATTGTGCGAGCCGAATGGAGTCGACTGGAGTTGCTAGCGCAGTTCAAATAACATCTTCTACATATACTGCGTTATTAAATAAAGACGACTATATATTTACGCAACGGAAAATCGGTTTCGTTGTTTTGTTTTTTTCTGCTTTTTTCCGTTTTTCTTCATTGTGTCCTTTTTTTGTGT
>CAZZGV010000042.1:0-11390 GCA_964654255.1 uncultured Legionella sp.
CATTCAACAAGGCATCACAATCAGCGGCACCCGCTTTGTTCTGCATGCAATCTCGATAGGCATAGCTTCCTGATGGCGTGGTTAAATTTAAATATGCTCCTGCTGCATGCGAGGCCTCGATTAAAAAATTGATGCTCTTTTCTTTCGAATGCGTCGTCAGTGGATTCTTATGGCATGCCGATAAAAGCGATGCCGTGGTGATAAGTGCAATGAACGTAATGCTTTTTTTCATACATGCTCCTTGAGCGTTGTTGGTATTAACTTAGAGGTACATTTATCGGTAACTGTGAACAATGACGCCCATAATCAGGGCATGGGGTATCCACATCGTGGGGTTTTGAGCAGGCTACCAGTAAGGCAAGAACCAATAGCGTTAACGTTCGCATAACAAGGGTCATTATTTCTCTCCTGCACTATCGGCTAGCGTGTTAAATCGAATCATTTCACTTTCTTCAGCCAATTCATTCGCACCGTTTTGAACCAATTGCTGACTGATAAGGGTTTGGAGTTTTAAATTAAGCACTTCAATATAGGCAAGCTCTGCAATGAGACGTGAATTGAGGTCAACGGCACTTTTGGTGTTGGGGGCTTTTTCAATTTGGCTTGATAAGGTATGAATACTTTTTAAATGTTTATTGACTTCATTAAAGGTATAAGTGGTTTCAACACTTGCAGCTCTATTCACGGCCTTGTTTTGTCGGTATTGAGCTAAACGTTCAGGGCTCGCCCCTTTACTGTATTCGGCTTCACTTATGGTTGGGTGAGCCGCCTCATAGGCACGAACAAGTTCCGCGTAGCGCTCTTTATTCCCACCTGAAATGTTCTTTAAAGCATCGTCCCAATTGTCGGCAGACGATTGCCAATTTCGAAGCTCATCCATGCCATTTTCAAGCGAGCCAAAACCGTAAGAGCCGCTATTGAAATCTTTTAGACGATTGATGCCATCTAACTGGGATTTGCTATTGCTGTAGGTATTTTTAAGTAGTTCATACTGGTCTTGTAATTGCTTTAATTGCTCAACGGCTTTAACGAGTAATGCTGCATCCCCTACTCCGATGATATCAGCGGATGCCATAGGTGACAAAACATATAGAAATACTAACAACCTAGTCTTTCGTTTAAAACGCTTCATGCTGCACTCCTTGCTAGAAAGAGTGGAAGCCACTGCTCAGGATTACTTCCGATCTCTTTGAGTATTTCATCCAATAGACGTACGGATTTTTCATTGCCGGAAAGCACACGTATTTCATCTTCCAAACCACTTAAATCCAATTTACATAAAATGGCCTCATGACCTTGTTTGTATAAAAAAAGACGGGATTCAGGGGTAATACGTATAAGCGTTTGATATTGTGCATCGGTGAGTTTTAAATGGTCGACATAGGTGGTGCGTGAAGCTAGCGCATTAGGAAATAACAACATGGTCGCTACGTTATCTAAAATGACAGGGCTAATATCCGAATCAATCACCGTTTGGGGCGATTGGGTCATAAAAATAAAATGGCCGTTTTTCTTTCGGATGGTGGGCAACCAATCACGCAGCAACCTAACCCAAAATGGTGAGTTAAATACTTGAAACGCCTCATCAATAATAAAACTGGTTAATCGTCCATCAAGGCATTGGCGCATGCGATGCACTAAGTATAGATACACTGGTGTTGAAATTAGAGGACTTACCTCATCCATCAAATAGGTAATATCAAAACCGACTTTATCAAAGCTTAGCTCGAGCGCATCCTCATTATTATCAAAGAGCCATGCAAATTCACCTTCAGCAAACGCCCCATCGCCCTTTAACCAGCGTTTGAGTTCAGGCCAACGTTGAAAATCGATGGGGAGACATTTGGCTAGGTTACTTAAAGTGCGATACGACGCTTCCAAATGGTCAAAATTATAATCCACGCATTCATTCATCTGCTCTGCAATCGTGCTTGGAATGGCATCTTCTGAGGGGCGCTTGATAAGAGATGCCATCCAGGTTTTTACAAAGGTACGATTTTCAGGTGAATCCGGTAGTTGCAAGGGATTCATACGAATCGTGTCTTTAAATTTGGGATGAATCACCGTGTAGCTGCTATTGCCCGAAGCTAGAATATAAATCCGTGATGCCTGGTCACGGTCTAGAAAAAAGCTTTTACCTTGATAGCGCCCCATTTGGGCATCCATGAAGGAGACAAGCGTGGTTTTACCAGCATTGTTACCACCAAAAATAACCGTATGCCCTTTGGCAGGATTGGTCTTAGAGCTTTGACTGTGGTAGTTAAACCACACGGGTGTTTTGGATGGCGTTTCAAGTAACGTAACAGCACTTCCAAGATGATTTTTATCTTTAAACCCTGTCTGATAGTTATGTAAGGCACAAAAATCCACGAAATTGTGTGAAGTAATCAAGCTTGCCCGGGCAATGAGCGCATGATTGCCTGGAATTTGTGCCCAAAAGGCAGGCTCAAGACCCAAGCTTTCTTTAATGACCACAAAGCCTGAATGAGCATAGGCTTTTACTGTATCGTTAATCGCTTTTTCAAGAAATTTGATGCTTGGCGCAATTAACATGAGTGTATTGTGATGATGTCCAAGCAATGCTAATTCGCTTGCAATGTTGTCTTCAAGCTGCTGTAAAGCTGTTATTTGACTTACACCACAATCGCCTGCGTTCTTTAATTTGCTGCGTTTTAAATGAATAGTCTTTAAAGCGGCATCACGAGGAATAGGAGCAAAGGAATGAGTGGCAATAAATTCACAATCGAGACTCAATAACGGGTCAAGAATAATACTCGCACTGGTTTGGCCATATTTTTTAACTGATAACATCGCTCCAAATTGAACATCGTCTTTTGTTGCACCTTGAAATTGGATGTAGTCACCAAAGAGGAGTTGTTGAGCCGCTACGAATTGGCCTAAATGACCCTCGGGATAACACGCTTCATCAAGAAACGTATGGGGAATGCTCTTTGATAAAACGGGCATTTGTGTGATGCCTTTAAACTTTACTCCTTCGCCTCGATTAGGAATCAGTGATAAGAATTCGATTAATTCGCCAAACCCAAGTTGCTCGTCCTTGTCGCCTAAACGGGTAGGCTTAAATTTAGAAAGAGACGATAACAGTTGGTCTAACTTGTTTTTTAACGTGCTCACGTTTTCGAGTCGGCGCACGGCCTGAAGCTCACTGGAACTCACATCTAATAAGCGCTTAAACCAATTGAGACTTTTAGAGGTATGTGTTGAGGTATCCCCTTTCAGTACCACGGTAAGATAAAGGCTATTTTTATAGAGTGCTTGATGTTTAAATCGAGCATGGTATTTATCGTTGATGCGTTTAGCAAAGCTTGATGCAAACTCTCCATCTAATTGACTGCTTTCTTTTTTTCTTAAACATGTGACATAACAAATAAAACGCTCATCGATGATTGAAATCGCCGCATGCAATGCATGGGATAACGCATTTAGTGTAGAGGCGCCTTCTGTAACAAAAGGCACGCCTTCAATACGAATCACAGAACCCAATAAGCCTTCTTTTGATTCAAAGATAGTTGGTGAGTTTAAGTGCGTGATAGGGAAGAGACTGGAAACAGTGGCTTCATCACGTGCTCTTTTAAGTGCATTAAGAAGGCTCATATGCTCTCACTCCCCAAAAGGCTTGATTAGGCATGCGTGGTAGGAGAAAAAATCGCTTATAAGCTAGCGTGAAAAAGTGCGTGTCATAACGGCAGACCAACCACCCAAAGACGTGAAATGGGATAAAAATAAGGCCGTATAGGAGATTACCTAATGCAATAAAGGCGCATACCGATACCATTAAATTTAACCCATGGTATTCAAAGGTTACCCCTGCGGTCATTGCAGGGCGCGTGAGGGCACCAAAGATAAGATTTGTTTCAAGCTGCTCCATAGCGCTCACCCAACTAACGTCGAATATAAAGAACTACCACCAAAGATGATGCCTAGGCCCACTAAAATCATCACGAATTGGTCTTTAGGGAGCTGTTGTTTATACAAACAAAGAAATCCTGAGCCCACGATGGCCAAAAGACCTGCGGCTTTTGCTACCGGTCCTTGTAGGAAATGCACTCCTTTATTGAGTATGCTTTCAATTGTTGCTGCATGAGTCGCTGTTGGCAGCAAGATAAGCAGCGCTACCATTGTCTCGCTAATACGATGCGTGGTTCGTTTTAACTTCTTAATCATGTTGTTCTCCGTTCTATGCGTCCAAATTGAGTATGTCGATTTTTATGGTGTTGACTCGGTTAAGAAAGAACCGGATATCTGTTGCATAAGGGGCACAATAAATACGTGCACCACTCATCTCGCCTAGCTCGTGTTGACCATTGATAATCAAACGAAGCGCCTTCGTGCTACTCCCCCAATAAAGCTCATTGCCTGCAGCATCCATAAAAGCACTCGCAACCTCCATGTCTGTAGCACAAAGGCTTGCGCGATTAGTGGTAGCTAACGCATGCAATGCATTTGATACATCCCTGCATTGATTACCTATTTCAAAACGTGAATTTCTGTCTGCATGGCAAAGCGGGCTTAGCAATAGGCTTGTGAGAATGGTTGCTGATAATACTTTCATGATGGTTCCTCTTAATTTATTGATAGATAAAATTCAGCGCATATTCTTATTTCGCTGTCTGCGTTTTCTGACATGGGGCTCCTCTCTATGAATATCGATATGCGGAGGCGCACTAAATCCTATCTTGATCCTGTCACCCTCAATTTTTAAAATTTCTATTTGAATTTTTCCTTTGTTAATGAATACTCGCTCACCTATTTTTCTGTCTAACTCCAACATACCTGTCTCCTTTATTTGCTCAATAACGCTCTGCAGCGTTGAATGTTATATGCAACGACATCACTTTTAACGGCTTTGAAATTTGGGTTAGCAACCACAAAGTCATTTCGCTTTTTTAGTTTTCGGCACACCTCTATCACCTGGGGTAATGTTGGTGGTGTAGCGAAAGCCTCACGGCACTGGATAATTGCTTTGAGTAAAATATCGCTATCAAACGCGCTAAGCCCATCCATCCACTCTTTCTTGCCAAACTCCAAAAATTCTTCAGTCTTAAACTGACTGCGCCACAAATGCCCGTAGATTGCTGCAAACCGTGAAAACAGGAGGTCGATACATTTACGACGGCTATGGGACACGCTTAAATGGGATGATGTTGTCGCGGGTATCGGACTCTCCTTCGATTGATTCAAAATCACACGCGAACATGTCTTTTCTTGATTGAGGCTGATTAGATTTCCAATGTTTTGCATCTTGCTTCTCCTTTGTTTTGTTGAATGGGACTTCGTCTTCAAATGCACGTTTCGCTAACCAATTGGCGGGGTATTTCCAGGGTGGCGCCCAGATGCCTTGAGCTTCTTTTGCGATTCGTTCTTGAATTTGGTGTTGTAGGGCATTCAGTATGTTGCGAAATAGCGTGTCACTAGGCTGTAGCGATTGAAAAATCTCCCAAGCGTTTTGCTTGGATTTTTTCTCAGGATAGAGCGACCAAAATTTTTCGAATTGGGATAATAAATATATATAATTATCTTCTTTTAGAGGTATGGCGGCTTTTTGGGGTTCGACTATGTCGGCTTTTAGCAACTCAATTTCAGATAACCCAGTGTTTACAAGGCTTATCTCGGTTAGGTTTATGGCGCCCTTCTGTGGCGGGTTTATGGCGGCTTTATTTTGAACACAATAATGCGCTGTTGCCAACTCGCATTTTAAAATGAGGTGCATGCTCTCAGATTGGACAGAAACGATTCCAGCACGGACTAATCCAGCAATAGAGCGCCTCACCTGATCACGTGAAAAACTTTGGCTTTTCGTTCCCTGATGAGGCTCAACGTATAATTGCTCGGCTATCGATTGATGACTAATGCGGCGTTTGACACCTACTAATCCAGTTTTGACATCCATATAGGGTCGTATGCCTCTCAAATAGGCCAACTGTTGTAAGTGGGACAAACCACAGAGTGCCGCAAGCTCACCATCATTAATTAAGAAATCCATTCTTACTCAATTTCCTGTTATCATGTCGTTTCATCACTCTTTTTGTGATATCGTTTACGAATAAATTGTTTTAACAACAAAGTATTACCCCTATATATACTCAAAAAGAGCATATATATTTAGCCAAAATAGCACGAATAGAGTATTTGTCAATGCAATTATTATTAATTTTTATTACTGAATGAACTATGACTATCAAAGAAAAAATTGGACAACGAATTAAAGATGAACGCTTGGCGAAGGGTTTAACAAGAAAAGCCCTGGCTGAGTTAACCGAAGATCTCAATGTCTCTCGTATTAATAATTACGAGCGAGGAGAACGCACCCCTGGGCCGAATGAAATTAAACAACTCGCAAAGGTTTTAGATGTTTCTCCCGCTTTTTTAATGTGCTTATCGGACGACAAATTTGGAAAATTGAATAAAGCGCCAGGAACCGGTGCATTAATTCCTATATTGGATTATAAAAAAGCAAGCATTCCTAAGCAGTCTGTGCAAGAAATTAGAGAGGGTATGGCAAAAGAAGAGCTTACTTTCATCCCTATTAACTCAGAGCTTGCATCCAAGATCAGTGAATATGCATTTGCCTTGCAGGTGAAAGATGTCAGCATGACACCTGAATTAAAAATAAATGATGTTCTTATATTTGATCCTGATATTAAACCTAGTCCAAGCGATTTCGTGGTCGCTAAACTAGGTACTCAAGGAGAGGTGGTTATTCGAAAATATAAACAATTATCTACGCTAGAATCACATCAAGATATTGAACTCATTGCGCTGAATGATGACTGGGCAAATACGCGTATTAATCGCGAAAACCCGGGTGAGGTAATCGGCACGTTGATTTATTTAACGCGTCAAGTGAAAGTGGTTTTTTAATCATCGAACAACATACAGAATATTCCAACTAACTGTATTACTGCGTGACCAGATAAATTGGCAGAACCAATTCTCGCTTGATCCAACATAAGAGGACTGACTTCCAACAACTCAGCTAAGTCAGTATGCTTAAGGCAACTACACGTCAGAATAAACTCAATTAAATACTTCTGATGTTCTTTCCGGCACCTAAAGTTAACCTGAATCCCAAAGTCAACTTCACCCTTAACGCTGTCCATCTAATAACACTCCTAAATCAAAAACAGGGGGTTCCAATGTAACTCACCTTACAATTGGTTCCATGCTCTATTTTACCGATTTTGAGAATTAAATCAACTAATTCACCTTATGAGAATCGTCTTGTAATAACATGTTCTGTATATTCATCACCCCACCAAAGATGTTTGGTTGTATGGTACTGCCACCCCTCTCCCAATAAATAATTTATTTTAAAATTGATGTAAGTTTTGTCTAACTTCTCCGCATCTACCTCATCTTTTAAATTTGGGAATGGATCATCATGAAATTGGTAAATAATAATATTCTCGTCTACCTGCGGAAATTCTACATGCAATCCGACAATTTTATCGCGTTCAGAAACAACGCGAGCAAACTCTTTAGACTGCCCTTTAATAAAATTATCGCCGTAGGACTTACCTAAGCCAGTGGCCATTAATTTGGTAAAAAGATCCAGCGCTTTTTCTTCACCAAATTCTTTTTTCAATAATTTAAAAGTATTTTCAAAAAGACCAAAAAATGCCGCATTGTAAGCCATCTAGTTTCTCCAAGAACGTATCATTGACTAGAGCCGCTATATAAAGCCAGCTCACTCTCTGTTTGATTAAAATAAACCATCGGTTGATGCTTGAATAATAATTGCGTGAAAATCAGTACTAATACTGTAAAGAAGGAAATGTAGCCTCCCGCTGCAATGACATTATTGAAATAGCCTTCTAAAAACAGCATAGCCATAGGAGTCGTACTGCTGAATAAGGTGATACTGAGATTGAAGGAAAGTGCTACCCCAGAATAGCGAACACCAAAGGGAAAAACGCCAACAAAAATAGGAAATAATGTCGAAGATATCGCCGCAATCAATAACGAAAAAATCAAGGCTGTCAAAAAAATACACGGCATATTGCCTATGGATATACAATAAAACCAAAGGGGTGCAACTATCGTCAGGAGTAATGCAGCATTTCGATAAATATATTCAGGCTTATAGGCACTTAAGAGTTTTCCTAAAATAGGAGTTGTAATGGCCACAATTAATAACAGCGCCGTAAGTATCAAGAGGCTTGTGTAATTTGATACTCCTAGCTTTTCGGTCAACAGATATGGAAAGTGAATTATTAGTGCGCTGGTTGTCAATGAGTATAACGAAACCGTGCTGACACTATATAAAATAGTACGAGAATAGTTTTTCATCAGTGATCTGATGGGTTGCTTTGTCGTTAAATCATTTTGCTCTGCTAATTGAAACAGATGGAAATCATTCAACAAGTAACGTAAAACAATAGCAACAAGGCCAAATGGTAAAGATAATAAAAAGGGCAACCGCCATATCCATGAATTAACCTGACCAGAAGAAATCAACCAGCTACTCAGTGCGCATACCAACGATCCTAAAACAACACCGCCTAGGGTACTTGCAAGCAGACTACCACCAATTAATCCTCGATCTTTAAAGGAATATTTTTCAAACAGCAAGACAATCGCACCGCCCTCACCACTGACCGCCAAACCCTGCAACAGTCTTAACCCAATAAGGATGAGAGGCGCGACAAACCCAATATGATCATAGCTAGGGATTAATCCTATAGAAAAAGTGGCTATCGTAGAAATAATAATAGAAATGGATAATGCCTTGCTACGACCTTGCCTATCCCCTATATAACCAAATAGCAACGCGCCTAAGGGGCGAGTAAGGTAGCCACTGGCAAATACCCCCAATACAACCAAATAAGAAAGCGCGGGATTATCAAAACGAAAAAATTCTTTACTGATATAAGAAATTAAAAAAGCATAGATCGTAAAGTCATAAAACTCCATGGTATTGCCAATGAGCGTGCCAATAATACGATTAAAATTTTTCATTTTTGTGCAACTGAATAACCTTAGAAGAGCTCTTTTTCTTGGGCGGTGGTGGGTTAGAGGTGATGTACTTTTCATAAATTGGCGCAACCAAATTGAAGCAGTGCTCACCCATACCATAGAAAAAATCCGTATTAGACTGAATGTCTGACAAGAACTCATTACCATCGGATTTTGTAGCAAATGAATATAACAAAGTCATTTTGTCAGTTCTTTGAATTAATACCACCCCTTTTTCGATGCCATTTTTCCGCTCCATTTTATTTTTTAGTTTATGATAAAAAGTAGGATCATAGGATTCATCCCATGTATACAAATCGCGATGATTATAGAAATCAGGAGAAATGGAGCCATTATAACGGTATGAGCCATCTTTAAAGATGTTATAGGCAATTTGGGGGTTATAAGAAAGAATGGACATTTTTCCGTGTTGGTCAACCACATTCAAAGAAAAATGGTTCACATTTCTCAGCCCAATGATTTCTTTGTAAATTTTACCCAGTCGATAACAGTTTTCAAACGACATCACGGCTGCTTTTTCATGTAACACAGCAGGGGTATTGCGTGGCAATAATATCACCTTCCTATCCATTGTATTTTCTACATCATGAAGCCAAGCGATCCTGACTATGTTTTTTCACTCCCTCCCCCCTCACACCCAGTCCCTCAAAAAAAGATTTTAATCCTATTTTAATGACTTTTATCCGCTCCTCATCCTTAGCGTCTAATGTGATAATTCGATTATACAGTTCAAAACAAAAATCTACCGCTTCAGAAATATGAGCATCTGAAGTATTTTTGATGAGCGGGATGCTATCAAGAATAATCATTTTAAAGAGCTTCATATTCACATAAGAAAATCTATCCCGATCGGAGACAAGTGGAATTGCATTGGCAGCTAATTCGCCAGAGATTCCTAATTTTTCTTGCTCCTGCAGTATCGTTTGTTCCATTTGCTTATTGTCTGGGTTACTACAAGGGTTACCATTCCCTGTAAGTAACCATGTCGGTTCAACACCCGTTAACCAAGCATAACAAAACAATTGCTCAATACTGAGAGGTCTTTTACCTGTTTCATGCTGACAATAGGTAGAAAGCGCAATAGCATGTTTCTCCGCAAAGTCCTTGGATGTTTTAAATCCAGAAGCAATACGAGCTATTTTGAGCCTCACCGCAATATTTTGTGTTATATCAGTCATGATCGTTTTATATGAACCTTAATTTAAGTCATTTTATAAGAGAATAGAAAATTATTCTATATTTTTTCAAAATAAGAATTTAATCAATAAAAAACAAAAATAATTCTCAAATAAAAAATATTCGCAAATTTATTTGTCATTTGAAACTCTTTATGATGTAATAATTACTCGTTTCGAGCACATGAAGGTTGTTACAACAAATCATGAATACTTCACCAGCTACAAAACAAATAACACTCAACATTTCAGAAGCAGCTGCCTTTTTAGGCGCACATAAAGAAACCATCCGCCGTCTTACGGCATCAGGTGAATTACCTGGAGTAAAGATAGGACGAAGCTGGCGTTTTATTGAACAGGATCTTGCGATGTATATGCGAAACAAGTACTCTACTTGCGATGCATCGTGGGGTGTCGATGTAGGAGGTAATAAATGGCACTCACGAAGAAAAATGGGTTCTGGTGGATTGACGTCACCTTTGGTGACAAGCGTATACGCAGAAGCACTAGGACTAAAGTAAAACAACAAGCACAACTATTCCATGATAATTTTCTACAAGATCTATGGAATAACAAGCATACCAAAGCACCCCAACAGAAATCGTGGATTGATGCTGTTGTGCGATGGTTAGAGGAATCAGCACATAAACGAAGTTTGGTGACGGATAAATTTCATTTAGCCTTTCTGGATCCTTATCTTGGCCAGAAAATGTTAGACGAAATTAACGCTGAACTAATTGAATTTATTGCTCAAGAAAAAGAGCAAACCAATGTTACGCCAACAACGGTCAACCGAATGTTGGAAATTATACGTGCTATTTTAAACAAAGCTCATAAGGAATGGCAGTGGATAAACACCATGCCATTATTCAGAATGAGAAAAATTGAAAATAGACGTATACGTTGGTTAAGCAAGGGACAGGCTGATAAGTTGCTTCAGCAGCTTCCAAATCACTTGAAAGAAATGGCGGCTTTTACTTTAGCAACGGGTTTGCGCCAATCCAATGTGACTAGATTGCAGTGGGGTGAAGTGGATTTAATCAGAAAACATGCACTCATTCATCCTGATCAATCTAAAACAAAAAAGGCAATCCCTGTTCCGCTAAACTCTGAGGCAATTGCCATTGTAGAAAAACAAAAGGGCATACACCCCGAATTTGTTTGGCTCTACCCCAAATAAGGGGGCATTTTAATCAGATTATAGTAATCTAACTTTTT
>CAZZGV010000043.1:0-11180 GCA_964654255.1 uncultured Legionella sp.
ATTATTCCAAATCGCAACCGGTAATTTTTCGTTCAATGTTATTTTCAATGTATCTGGCCAAACGCGCTCGATGTTTACACTATCACTCCAATCCAAAGCTAAAAGATCGCGCTTTAGCCGTCGAACAGACAAAGAAAAAAAGCTTGCATCAAGATAATTTGAAAGTACCAATTCAATCTGTTTACGCGTTATATGTTGATAATTTGCAGCGATCTTCACTGTATTAATAGGAAATTTATAGGCATCTGCTAAAAACAAATACCCTATTCGTGCTGTTAAAAGTAACGCACACACGATTAATAAGGTTAGAAGGCTTGTATAACGTAGCCGCCCTGTCTCCGCACTCATATACTTATCCTGATTAAGTTAGGCGCTGAACTTAATTAAACAACGCCCAGGGATAAGGTTGGAAAGCCTTTATCCCCAGTCCCTATTGATAGTGCCTTACTAACTGCTTCCGACATTGATGATGCGTTATTGCTAACTTTATTAAGTAATTTAACAATTCTGGATAGGATAAACCACTTTCTCTCCACATCATTGGATACATACTGATAGGCGTAAAACCAGGAATTGTATTAATTTCATTAAAATAAATGTGGCCTGTTTGATCATTTACAAAGAAATCAACCCTAGCCATGCCCTTGCATTTTAAATCTCTAAAAATTTCTGCTGCGGCTTGTTGCAAGCGACTTATCAATTGCCCATCAAGTTTTGCCGGAATAACTAACTCTGTCTCACCACTCTCAAGGTATTTGGCAGTGTAAGAGTAAAAACCATCAGCGTGATTAACACAAATCTCTCCTGGTAAACTTACATTTGGTAAACTCATAGCTGACATGTTTTCCAAAACAGCAACCTCAATCTCACGACCTTGCAAGTATTCTTCAATCAAAATCGTTTCGTCATACCGTCTTGCATCAGCAACTGCATTAATGAGTTCCGCCATCGTCGTTGCTTTATGGATACCCACACTAGAACCCATAGAACAAGGTTTTACGAATAAAGGCCAACCAAATTCAGCAACAGCTTTTTGACAAATCGATTCCACTTGTGTTGGAGACGAACGACCAGAAAAAGAAAGCGTACGCGCTATTTTAATACCATCCACCTTAATTAAACGTCTGGCTATATCCTTGTCCATGCCAATTGCTGATGATAATACACCACAACCAACATAAGCCACATCAGCGAGCTCTAGCAGCCCCTGTAAACAACCATCCTCGTAGAGTGGGCCATGCACAACTGGAAATACAATATCTGCCTGAACGGCAAGCTGACCATTTAATAAAAGACTGGGTAAGAGGCAAGAATTAGAGGTCACAACAGGCAACGCATCCTTGTGCGCTAGTAGGGTATGATAATCATTTAAATAACAACGCCCATCTTTATCCAGGCCTATGGGGATAATATTGTATTGAGTAGAATCTAAATTTGCCAAAACTGATGCAGCAGAAATCAATGAAATTTCATGCTCACCTGATTTTCCACCGTATAGTAAAACTAAATTAAGCATCATTTATCTCCAATGATGTGTACTTCGCGAATTAATTCTATCGCAGTTTGTTCATAAACTGTTTTTTGGACAAATTGAATCAATGATTCAATATCATTAGCTGATGCGGTGCCTTCATGATTAATGATAAAATTAGCATGTTTTTCTGACACAACTGCCCCACCAAAACGTTTGCCTTTTAGACCACAAGATTCTATCAATTTTGCAGCATAATTCTGCGGTGGATTTCTAAATACAGAGCCGCAATTATACTCACTCGTTGGCTGTGTAGCAGCACGATGAGCTAATAATTCTTTAATTAATTGCAGTGATTGTTCTTTCTCGCCCGGTGTCAACCGACACGTCGCAGCAACAAACCACTCATCATTTAATCCCGAAACGTGCCGATAGGAAACGTTAAATTCAGTCGGTTTACGGCGTCTTATTTCACCACTACGCGTCATAGTTTCAACGTCAACAACAGAGTGCCAGGTTTCACCATTAAAACAACCTGCATTCATTCGCAAAGCACCACCCATTGTCCCGGGAATTCCTGCCCAAAACTCCCCGCCTATTAAATTATTACGAGCACAAAATCTTGCCATTTTTGCACAAGATACGCCTGCTTCGACGCGAATCAGGTTATCACCAACTAAATCCAAACCATTTAAGCAACCCTGTGTTAAAACAACCGTACCAGAAAAACCACTGTCTTTTATCAAAGAGTTACTTCCTAAACCTAACCAAATTAACGGTTCATTCGACTCTAACCGCTTTAGGAACAACGAAAGATCGGCTATGCTTACTGGCTTATACAGTGCCTTCGCCAGGCCTCCAACACGCCATGTTGTATAATCTGCTAACCGCTCCTTGAATAGCAATGTTCCAGCGTTGGTAGCTATATCAGCGTTATTTTTTTTAATGTCCTCAGACGTGTTCACGCTATTTCTCGCATTTTTTTCTGCATTAAATTTATCGCTAATTGACCTATGCTCCCTGCACCTTGCATAAGAATAACATCACCATCTGTGACTAACCGATCTAAATGCTGCTCAAAATTTTGTTCCGTAACTAACATTGCTTTAGATGCATGTTGATTAATTTGGTTAACTAATGACTCACTGCTTACACCAGGAATAGCTGCCTCACCCGCGGAATAAATATCAAGCAGAAGTAATTCATCAGACAAATTTAAAACATCAACAAATTCAGTAAAAAGGGATTGTGTGCGCGTATATCGATGCGGCTGAAACACATGGACTAAGCGCTTATCAGGCCAAACAGAACGAAATGCGTCGATGGTCGCTTTAATTTCCTGAGGATGGTGGCCATAATCGTCCACAACAATAGCACTACCCTTAGCAAAGTCACGCTCACCTAACATTTGAAATCGCCTACCAACGCCCTCAAATTTCAATAAGCCTTTTACTATTGCTTCATCACTGACACCAAGCTCGGTCGCAATGGTAATCGCTGCCAATGCATTTAAAACATTATGACGGCCTGGCCATTTAAATTGAATTGTTAGAGGTTTGTACGGCGTAGGTCTAAGCACAGTAAACTCACTTAATAAGCCTTTTTGACTCCAGTTCACCGCGCGAAAATGAGCCCCTTCTCTAAAACCATATGTGGATGTTGGTCGCTGTATTGCAGGTAAAATACCACGAACTTCGTCGTCGTCCACGCATAATACGGCCAAACCATAAAATGGTAAATGATGTAAAAATTCAATAAACGTGTTACGTAATTTATCAAAGTCATTGCCATAGGTGGTCATATGGTCAGCATCAATATTGGTAACAACCGCCATCATAGGCTTTAAAAATAGAAAAGATGCATCACTTTCATCTGCCTCAGCAACAAAATATGCTGAAGTGCCCAGCTGAGCATTACTACCACAGCTATTTAACTTACCACCGATCACAAAACTTGGATCCAGACCACCCTCTGCTAATAAGCTACTAACCAAACTTGTAGTCGTTGTTTTTCCATGAGTCCCAGCAATTGCAATACCATGACGAAAACGCATCAGCTCAGCTAACATAGCCGCACGCGGAATCACGGGGATCATTTGCTCTATAGCCGCTAGAATCTCAGGATTGCTATTATCAATGGCTGTCGAGCGAACCACCACATCAACATGATTAACATTTTCAACTCGATGACCTATTTGAATTTGAATACCAAGCGCTCGCAAACGCTGCACTGTGGCGTTCTCCGAGAGGTCAGAACCTGTAATTTGGTATCCTTCGTTGTGTAATACTTCGGCGATGCCACACATTCCAGCTCCACCAATCCCCACAAAATGTATGCGTTCTACCCGACCCATCCTTGGCGATAGAAAATTATCTGCGCTATCCACAATGCCCCCTTTATGTCCGCAATCCTAAAGACTGCCAACGATTTTCATGATCAATACGCAATAACAGCGCGATCACAATACAATTAACCACGATACTAGCGCCACCATAACTAAGTAAAGGTAGCGTTAGTCCCTTGGTAGGCAACAAACCGGCATTTACTCCCATGTTAATGCTAGCTTGCAGGCCTAACCAAAAAGTAATGCCATAAGCCGTATATGAGGCAAACAGACGATCCTGTAAATTTGCATTAAAGCCAATAAGCAAGCCCCTAAAGACCAGTATACTATACAAAGCTAAAACTAGCAGAATACCAAGCAAACCTAACTCTTCTGCTAGTACAGCAAATAGAAAATCCGTGTGAGCCTCGGGCAGATAGAATAGTTTTTGAACACCATCACCCAAGCCAACACCTGACCATCCACCCCGCCCAAAAGCTATCAATGATTGTGTTAACTGATAACCACTATTGAATTGATCAGCCCATGGATTCAAAAATGCTGTCAAACGAGCGACTCGATACGGCGATGATAGTGCCAGAAAAACCAAACAAACAGCTACAACTAGCAACAACCCGAGGTAATAACGTAATTTTACCCCGGATAAAAACAACATAGCCATTACCGTACCTGAAATGACTACCGTGGCTCCAAAATCTGGCTCTGTAAGTAATAAAACCGCGACAACACCAAGAACCATCATGGGTCTTACAAAACCCAAAATGCTCTGACTAACACTGTTCTGCTGTCGCACAAGGTAACCCGCCAAATAAAAAATCATCGTCATTTTAGCGAGCTCCGATACTTGAATACCGATCGGTCCAAACGCTAACCAACGCCTACTACCATTTACAATTCGCCCAATACCAGGCACTAAAACCAAAACAAGCATCAATAAGCAGATAAACAACATTTTCACACTGTGTTTTTCCCACTCACTACTATCAATCCGCAGCACAACCATAGCAATAATTAAACCAACAAATAAATAAGCTGCTTGGCGAATCAAAAAATGAAAGGGCTGATGATACATTTTAGTAGACACCATCACCGAGCTTGACGCCACCATCATTAACCCAATGATAACCAGAGCAATCACTGCTGTAATGAGCCACTTATCATAAAATGCAAGGGGTTTATGCGTGGGCTTCCCACGCTGTGTATAGTGCCTTGGCTGCATAGCACTCACAACTGACCTACCGCAGCAACAAACGTGTCGCCTCGATGACTGTAATTTTCAAACATATCCCAACTCGCACACGCAGGCGACAATAGAACAACATCACCTGGCTCGGCTTGTGATTTGGCAAAATGAACCGCCTCCTCAAGGGAAGATGCTCGGATGATTGTTACTACATCAGCAAGTGCTTTTTCCAGTTTATCTGCATCTTCACCAATCAAAACAACAGCACGAACATAATCAACCATGGACGCACGAAGTTCGGTAAAATCAGCCCCCTTGCCTTGCCCACCAGCTATTAAAACAATTTTGCCATGCATGGAACCACCTATTCCTGCAATCGCAGATATCGTTGCCCCAATGTTGGTTCCTTTTGAATCATTTATCCAATCCACGCCATCAACTGTTCTAACCCATTGGCTGCGATGGGGCAGACCTGAAAAAGATCGTAAGACATCAATCATATGGTGTTGTGCAACACCAACCACTTCACTCAACGCACATGCCGCTAATGCATTTTGCCAGTTATGTCGACCCTTAATCCGTAAGGCATCAACCGTTAATAACATCTCTTGACCACGCGCCAAATAAGTCACCCCATTTACAGTGCGTAATCCCCAACGACCGACTGCTGGGACATCTAAACCATAACTGCTTACCATCGATGCAGGTGCACTCAGTTCTATATCAGGGCATGTTTGTTTATCATCACGATTGTAGATTATCGTATTTGCCTTATGATACACGCGTTGCTTTGCCTGAATGTAGGCATCAAGCGTATGATGTCTATCGAGATGATCAGGTGTAACATTCAAGATAGTCGCCGCAATCGGGGCAAGGGAGTATGTTAAATCTAACTGAAAACTAGATAACTCTAAAACCCATGCATCATAATGAATTCCATCATCAAGCAAATCCAATACTGGCAAACCAATATTACCAGCAACTGCAACAGACATCCCTGCAGCTTTTACCATTTCCCCGACTAATGTCGTAACCGTAGATTTACCGTTAGTTCCTGTTATCGCGATCACAGGTGCGGTGATTTCACGAGCTAAATATTCAATATCACCTACAACAGAAATTCCATTATTAATAGCACGCTGCATACTAGGCTCATCAAGTGCTACACCAGGACTACTGATAATTTCTGTTAATTGACGATATAACTGCTCTGGAATAGTACCTAAAAACACATCCACGCCAGGAAATTCAGCAGTAAATTCGGCCAAACCTGCAGGTTGGCTGCGTGTATCAAACACGACAAATGCTTTGTTGCGCTGTCGCAAATACCGTGCAATGGACTGGCCAGTTATCCCTAAACCTGCAACTAAATAAAGCGATGAATCCATATAGCCTCTTTTTTCAGCAAGACTGATGCAAAAATCTTCTATCAGAGATGATGATTACCTAAGTTTTAATGTTGCTAAACCAAACAATACAAAAACAACGGTAATAATCCAAAAACGCACAATCACCTTTGGCTCTGACCAACCTTTTAATTCAAAATGATGGTGCAATGGCGCCATGCGAAATAACCGCTTACCGCCTGTATATTTAAAATAACCAACTTGCAAAATCACAGACATAGTTTCGATAACAAACAAGCCACCCATTATTAATAACACCAACTCCTGCCGCACAACAATAGCAACTATACCTAACGCAGCTCCCAATGCTAAAGAACCAACATCCCCCATAAATACTTGCGCGGGATAACTGTTGTACCAAAGAAAGCCTAAGCCTGCACCCACTATAGCTGAGCAAAAAATAGTTAACTCACCAGTATTAGGTACAAAAGGAATAGATAAATAATGAGCATATACGGCATTACTTGCAGCATAAGCAAAAACACCCAACGCACCTGCTACCATCACAATCGGCATAATTGCCAAGCCATCAAGACCATCCGTTAAATTCACAGCATTACTGGTACCAACAATCACAAAATAGGCGAGAAATGGAAATAAAGGACCTAAATGTATTAACCATGTTTTAAAAAAAGGCACTGTTAATTGCGTATGAACGGGCATATCGGCATTAAGATATAAATACAATACTGCAGATAAGGCGATCATAGATTGCCAAAAAAATTTCCAGCGACCAGGTAAGCCTTTGCTATTTTTTAAAACTAATTTACGATAATCATCGACCCAACCGACAATGCCACAGCTAATGGTTACATATAAAACTAACCACAAACTCGCTTGCCGCAAATCACCCCATAACAAACAACTAATCGTGACCGCCAACAGGATCAAAACCCCGCCCATGGTTGGCGTTCCTGCTTTTGATAAATGAGTCTGGGGCCCATCGTTACGAACCATCTGACCTATTTGCAATTTTTGCAGCCAGCGAATCATTGGAGGCCCCAAAAATAATCCCACTAATAAAGCAGTGAGTGCCGCTAATATTGAACGAAAAGTAAGGTATTGGAATACCCTAAACGCATGATACTGTCCTTGTAATAATTGCGTCAGCCAATAAAGCATATCTATTCCTCTCGGACCTAAAGACGTTAAAAAGCGCGCAGCATAACACAATCAATCTACGATTTGATGCACAATTTTTTCCATTGCACTAGAACGCGAGCCTTTGACCAAAACTGTAGTATTTTCATCCAGTTTTGTGAGCAAATCACGCACTAAATCGTCTTGACACTGGTAATGCTTGCCCGCAGCTCCAAATGCTTCAGCTGTAGATGCACTATGCACACCATAGGTCATAAGCATCTCTATGCCGCACTCCCTGGCAAAAACACCTACCTCATGATGATGCTGCTTGCTCCAATCACCCAATTCCCCCATATCACCAAAAACAAAAATACGCTGACCTTGACGATGCGCTAACACATCAATTGCTGTCAACGAGGAGCGTAAATTTGCATTGTAAGTGTCATCAATAATTAAGGCATTATTTTTTCCATGCAGAAATGTCATGCGCCCGGACACACCACCGAACTGTTGCAAACCTACTCCTATATCGGTCAGTGAAATTCCCAAAGCGTAAGTGCATGCCGCCGCAGCCAAAGCATTCCTCACATTATGAACACCTGGTACTTGCAATTGAACATTTATTTCACCCTGCGGTGTCACCAAAATAAATTGTGCACATCCATCAGTATTAAAAATAATATTGCGAGCGTGGATATCTGTGGGCTTGGAAACAGAGAAATGTAGCGTCTTCTTACCCTTTAATAAAGGATCCCAAAAATGGGCATAGGCATCGTCATCATTAATTACAGCAGTTCCACCTTCAGCAAGCCCTTGATGAATCTCACCTTTTGCATGGGCCACTCCATCGATAGAACCAAACCCTTCAATATGCGCAGGCGCAATATTATTAATTAACGTGACTTGCGGTTTCACCATGGCAACAGTGTAAGCAATTTCACCAGGATGATTAGCGCCTAATTCAAATACCGCATAACGGTGGGCTTTCTCTAGCTTTAAAAGGCTTAATGGCACGCCAATATGATTATTTAAATTTCCTGGCGTTGCATGTGAAGGCTTAGGCAAAATCGCAGCAATCATTTCTTTTACAGTTGTCTTGCCATTACTACCTGTTAACGCAATAACAGCCGATTCATTATGTTGCCGATGGTTAGTAGCAATTGTCGCTAATGCTTGTAATGTATCTGGCACCACAAGCTGAGGAATTTTCACACTGGGCTTTGCTTGGCTGCATACAATAGCCGCTGCACCCTTAGCAACAGCATCATGAATAAATTCATGACCATCAAAACGCTCACCGTCAATAGCAATAAACAAGTTACCCGTTTTGACCTGCCTGCTATCAATACAGATACCTGTAAGGCTGGTATCCATTGAACAAGGAGCATTAAGAAGCGCAGAAATTTCACGCAACATCACAGACCTCTCCCAAATTTAATAAACGATAATACCGTTGTACACTTGCGTCGGACAAAGGCTGTCGACGATCATCAAGCAAATATGTATCGAGACCTTCACTCAACTGCTTTGCTGTATCTAACATAATAGCAAAACGTTCGGCATCAATTGTTGGATTGCCTGACGCTTGCATAAATAAACACAAACCATGCACACTAAACGCACCAATATTTTGCAGATCAAAAACCCCAGTTGGCGTTGCTGCCGCTAAACTACACAACACTGGACCTTGGCCATTCGGTGACTGATGCCGATGAAATAAATGCCCCTCGCCAAAACGCAACCCAGCAGCAAGAACAGTCTGTAACAATTCATACCCTGCCAATTGGCGATTTTCCTTTGCTAATAAAAACATCATCAAGGAAGATGCTGGCTCATGCTCAACTGACGGCTGCTTTTCTTCCTCTTCAAAACGATTAATAGACGGGGCTGCAGGAACGTGAGGTGTTGGCCGTAAAATGGGGTGCAGCGCAGGCTCATCTATCGCAGGCTCGAGGTTAACTTTACGCACAGCAATAATATCATCATTATTAGGAATTATAGGCGTACCAATAGATGGCTGGTAATCTACGACATCCGAATTTTGACGCCTTGCTTTTATCATGCGACTAATCGCGATAATTACGCCAATCAGTAATAGAATATTGAGACCCAAACTCCAACTTGTCTGCATTATTGACCCCCGCTCTTTAAAATCCCGTTTCCAAGCCCATGCTAACCAAGTTCACATTGCGCTAAGGCTTCCTCTACATTCACTGCAACTATCCGCGAAACACCCGGTTCACGCATAGTCACCCCAATCAAATGGTCTGCTAACTCCATTGTTACCTTATTGTGTGTAATAAACAAGAATTGCACAAATTCAGACATTTCTTTAACTAATTCACAAAACCGCCTTACATTTGCCTCATCTAGCGGCGCATCAACCTCATCCAACATGCAAAATGGCGATGGATTCAATTGAAAAATAGCAAATACAAGTGCGACCGCAGTCATTGCCTTTTCACCCCCAGATAGCAGATGGATGGTTCCGTTACGCTTTCCTGGGGGCTGTGCCATAACTACGATCCCTGCTTCAAGAAGATTATCACATGTCAGCTCTAATCGTGCATGCCCTCCTTCAAAAAGGCGAGGAAAAAGTGCTTGAAACGACTGATTCACCTGATCAAATGTATCTTTTAAGCGTAATTGTGTCTCTTTATCCATTTTAGAAATAGCCGTATCAAGCGTCGTGAGAGCATCCATTAAGTCTCGATACTGTTCATCTAATTGCTGTCTTCGCTCCAATTCTGTTTGATATTCTTCAATAGCTACAAGATTAATTGCACCTAAACGTTGGATTTTTTCTTCAAGCACAAGCAATGTTTGCTCGCGCATGCCTAACGTAACATCAACTGAAAGCGTCGCTAATAACGCAACAAGATCTACATTCAACTCAGCTAATGATTCAAGCAAATTATCAGCGCGGATGGTTAAGGCCTGATCTTGTAATTGCCGTTGTTGAATTTTTTCTTGCACCGCATTAACGTACTGCTCTGCTTGCTGACAAAGGCGCTCTTTTTCTTGCAACTGTTGTTGTAGCTCATCTGTTCGTTGCCGTTGAACTGCCAATGTTCCATCTAATTGATGATGCATGGTTACTTTTTCATGAAGGGATTTTGTATGTTCATCAAACAAAGGGCCTAGCGCTTTGTTTTTCTTGTCCAATTCTGTTAACCGTTCGCTTAATGCGTCAATATACCGTTCACCACGCATCATACTATCGCGTAATTGCTGTATTTTTAATGTCTCACGATTGCATTGCAACTCCGTTTGATGCAAAGCATCTTTTGTATCGTCTACAGCACGCTGCGACATGAACAACGCATCTTCCCAGCTTGTTTTAGTAACGCTTAATTGTTGCAGTTCTTGTTCATAACCCTCAACTGCTTGCATTGCACGTTGCTCGTTATGCTGAGCTTGAAGTTTTTGTACGGCTAACTCTTCAAGGAGGCCGTGTAACTCCTCCTGCTCATCACCCAAAATACGATGTCTTGTCATTGCCCGTTCAAGAGCCTGCTGTTTGGTATTGATAGATGAATCACTTTCTCGTACTGCTTCACGGCTTATTGATAACGCCTGTTGATAAGCACTTGCCTCACGTTCATTCTCATCTAAATAGGCATAAATTAGATCGAGATTAGCTTGAAGAACACCTACATGCTCTTGTGCATCCGCCAATGTCGCCGTTAACTG
>CAZZGV010000044.1:0-11177 GCA_964654255.1 uncultured Legionella sp.
GGGCGCCACCCCCGGCTAGGTAGAGGGCTATTTTCGCCATGATTAATAATTATTTTTAAAGTATGATAGTTGAAAATATAGTTGACTGGCGGGTGTTATGGCAAGGGTAATCCTGGGTTTATTTCGAGAGCAACCTCGTCCCTTGTATATGATTTTTATATTAGAAATGTGGGAGCGTTTTGGATTTTACACCGTACAAGGTGTGCTGGCACTCTACTTTATTCGTATTTTAGGTTTAAGTGACCAGGATGCTTATTATACGTTTGGTGCGTTTTCTGCTCTTGTTTATGGCATGGTCGCAGTAGGCGGATACCTTGGTGATAATGTTCTTGGGACAAAGCGAACTATTGTTTTAGGGTTAATCGTTCTTGCTCTTGGTTACCTGGCATTAGCGTTAGTGACTAAACCGTATGTTTTTTTTGCTTTAGCATTAATTTGTGTTGGGAATGGTTTGTTTAAGGCTAATCCAGCAAGTTTATTGTCTAAATGTTATGAGGACCGTGATCCCAGATTGCATGGTGGTTTTACGCTGTATTATATGGCAATTAATCTTGGTTCGATCGTTGCTTTATTTGTGGGCCCCATGCTGGCAAGTAAATATGGCTACTCTTCTGCATTTATAGCTAGCTTTATTGGGATTCTTCTGGCACTTGCTAACTTTATGTTTCAACGTAACCATCTTATTGCAATTGATACCCCCTCAGATCGCCACTCGATTAATTTTTTTAAATGGAGTTTGGTGGTTATGGGTATTTTTCTGGTAGCAGGCATAGCCAATTACCTTCTTCAGCATGTGATCATTGCCAAACGTTTAGTGTGGGTAATAACAGCGACGGTAGTTTCCATCTATGGCTTTTATTTATATGCTGAAACTAAATTTGCACGAATGCGGATGCTGTTAGCCTTTATTTTAATGTTGGAAGCAGTGGTGTTTTTTACTCTTTATCAGCAAATGCCTACGTCATTAAATTTATTTGCAGTTCATAATGTTCATGCAAGCTTATTTGATATTCCGATTAACCCACAAAGTTTTCAGGCCTTAAATCCGATCTGGATCGTTATTATGAGTCCTATTTTAGCAGTATGGTATGCAAAGTTGTATCGAAGAGGACTATCGTTTTTAACACCTTACAAATTTGCTTTAGGTATGACCTGTTGTGGTTTGAGTTTTGCGATATTATATTTTGCGCGTTATTTTCATGATGATGCTGGCATGGTCTCTTCGTTGTGGTTGGTAGCTAGTTATTTATTTCAAAGTTTAGGTGAGTTGCTTGTATCTGCGCTAGGTGTGGCAATGGTTGCAGAGCTAGTGCCACAACATATTTCTGGGTTTGTAATGGGGATGTGGTTTTTGACGTCATCAATTGCAGGGTTTGTTGGTGCTTCTGTTGCCTCATACACAGCGTTACCGCGTGATCTGCAGCCTGGGGTTGAATCATTGATGATTTATACTGATGTATTTGCGTATATTGGCATTATTACATTGGTCATTTCGTTATTATTATGGTTGGTT
The DNA here is from genome assembly GCA_964654255.1 of uncultured Legionella sp. Lineage (GTDB taxonomy): Bacteria > Pseudomonadota > Gammaproteobacteria > Legionellales > Legionellaceae > CAZYME01. Next base: position 1,514 of record CAZZGV010000044.1, read on the forward strand.
TCCCCCCAATTGTCGCGACTTATGGGGCGGTCAAATAAAGCATGGTCATAGTTCTACTCAATGGAGCCAGACATCATTTGTTTTTTTTTGTGGTAAAATAGATCAGCTTGAACACTAAGTGGTAATAAAATACGTGTTCCTAATATTTTGTTAAGAAAGGCCCGTTAAACTATGCTACAGATTTTTATTTACCCATGTGTGGCTATGAAATGTTGAATCGTATTGCTATTAGTCAATGTTCTAAAGACCTGATTCTGAGCATTAAAGCATCGCTTCGTGCGGCAGATGATAGTTACGTTGACAACGTAGCATTGATTGCTTGGTTGAATGAGCCACAGTTGCAAGATGAAACAATAGATACACTACAATTGATTGCTTGGCTCAAGCAATCAATTGTAGTGGATAACGAATCACAGTTTTTATTGGAATCTTTACGTGCCTCGTTGTTACAAGATTTATTTAATGCTATTCCAGAATCTCATCGTCTTAATGATAGTGTTGTTCCGTCTTCAAATGAAGAGCTTTTTAATTTTCTGATAATAGCTGGAACGATAGTTGCCATATGTGAGGGATTTGATGGTATTGCATCGATTCTTGCTCTATTCCCAGCAGTTCCTGCTGTGGTCGTATTTTTGTTGGGGGCGGTTTTTGCTGTTGTGTCTGTTGTTGTTTTTTATGGTTTTAATTTGGATACGATTGCTAAACATCTTGGCGTCAAAATCCAGTACACTGATCACCTAATCGATATATATCTACATCAATCACAGCAAATTGTTAAGTTAAGAGAGGCAATTAGTACGCATTTTTGTGGGGCAGATTCTGAAGAACAAGACGTATTGTTTGAAATGGCGGCTATGCTGACCATTCGGTATCAGGGATTAGATAGCGCAAGATTGGCTTATAAAAATGATTTAAATGCCTATTATGTAATCGTAGCAAAATCAATTACATCGGCAGTAGCGGGGATGGTATTTTTTGGCGGTGGGTTTCTTTCTGGGCAGGCAGTTTCTCTGGCATTTGCCAATTTATATGTCTCTGCTGTGGTCGCGACATTTTGGCCGGTTTTAGTTGCAAGTACGGTTGTTGGATTGGCTGCGTTTAGCATCTATTGGTTTGTACAGCGCCCCGGACTTGAACGCCTTGTTAGTCGGTGGTTAGGTCTTGATGAAGATAAAATTGAGGCGTTAGCTGATGAGGACGTGGTAAACGATCAACTACGCGGGTTGATACAATTGACCAGACAGGTCGAAGGGGTGGGCATGTTGCATCAGCGAATAAGGGAATTAAATAGCAATACAGGGCAGGGGCGTTCATCACATCAATCTGTTGCGGTTAATCCGCATGGTTTCTTCAGTAAGGACCTCTCAGGTATCTCAGAGATGTTGTCTGTCGAAGGAGAAAATAACATCGGCAGTAGGCCTGAAAGTTCGGCAGTATTTCAATAGATTTCGTGCAACCTGCGCTTAAATCTTACCGTTCACCATGATTTTGATATATACCCCTGAGCTATTGCGATATTGCTTGATAAACATGCCTATTTAAATACCTAAAATATTTTTAACAAAAGGGATTGTAATTTTTCGTTGAGCGATAAGCGATGCATCGTCCAAGCGGTTAAGTAATGCATGAAGATCATGCATATTTCGAGCACAACGATTAAGTAAAAACTGCCCCACACTGGTTGGTAATTCAAAGCCTCGTTTGTTAGCGTGCAGTTTTAAGGTGTTAATTTTATGGTGGTCGCTTAATTCGTTGAGTTGAAAAATCAAACCCCAGCTCAGGCGCGATTGCAGATCCGGCAGGGAAACAGGTGATTGAGCTGGTGGGCAGTTACTTGTGATGATCAATGTTGTTTGCTCATTATCGCGGACACGATTGTATAAATGAAACAAGGCCTCTTCCCAAGCAGAGTCACCAGCGATGGCCTCGATATCATCGATACTTATTAATGCTTGATCCTCAATCCCATCAATAACGTGTGGTCCCCAGTCTTTAAGTAATCGCAGCGGGAGATAAATAGTTGATTGATGGTTTGTCATGGCCTGGCAGCAGGCTTGTAATAGATGGGATTTTCCGCTGCCAGGCGCTCCCCAAATATAGATAAATCGCTCATCACTGCCATGCAAGGTATTGTATAGTTGTTGTTGTAGCAGTGTGTTTTCACCCCAACAAAAGTCCGCGAACGTTGCCTCATCATTTAATTGAAGCGCTAGGGCTAGTTGTCGATTCATTTGGCAATATGGGTAATAGTGTAGGCTCTTTTTCCCCATACCCACACGTAGTCTATATAGGTGATAGTGGTAGTAATGGTTGTTATAATAATGAGGGTTTTGAGCAAATAAGGTGCAAATACAAAAAATGCTAGTTCGAACAAACATAGTGTTAACAACCCTAGTTGCAACACGGTGTTTATTTTACTTAACAGTGTAGGTTTGAAATCTAATTTTCTTTGAACAAACCAGTACCATGCTAAAGCTCCAAACGAAATGGTAAAATCTCGAGAAAAAACCAAAGCAACTAGCCACCAAGGTAGTTTGCCTATGAGTGCTAATGAGATAAAACTAGTAGCAATAAGCAGTTTATCAGCCAGTGGATCAATTAATGTTCCAAAGAGACTTTGCCAGTTAAAGTGTCTTGCTAACCAGCCATCGAGGCCATCTGTAAAGCCAGCCAGAATAAACATATAAAACGCATTTACGTATTCTTTTTGGTAAATAAAAACCAAGAATGGTGCTATCAAAACCAAACGGGCTAGTGTTAGGGCATTAGGTATATGTCGTAGAATCATGTGTCACAATGGTAATTCATCATACCCTCTTCTGAAATTCTGGCAGAGGCGTAATTTTGCGCCAGTGGTAGCAAGTGTATACAATCCTGGCGCTGCTGTCACGTTGTAGATGTGTAATGGTAAGGTGAGTCTTAACTTTTATTTCTATATCGCAGCAACGCTGAGAAAATAGAAGGTATTTTCAACTCGCCTACTTGTCTTCATTTTTGCGGTAAATGATAGCGGTATTCCCAATTAATTGTACAAGCTCAGCTTGAAGTTGTTCGCATAATTTATTAGCTATCAGTTGTCGATCGGCTTTTTCAGCGCCATTAATTTTAACTTTGATTAACTCATGCGAGAGTAATGCAATGTTAGTTTCATCAATAATTGCCGGGGTTAAGCCCTTGGCGCCCAATAATACAACAGGGCGTAAATGATGTGCTTTAGCTTTTAATGCTTGTTTAACTGATGTATCCATAAAGATGCTTCCATAAAAAATGGCAAATTATTGCACGTTTTGCTAGGAAAAGGTAGTGTTATTGGGTATGATACAGCGACTTTTTCCACTTGTTAGAATGTTATGCCTCGGTCCAAAAGCAGTAAAAAATGGTTACAAGAACATTTCGATGACATGTATGTAAAAAAAGCTCATCTAGAAGGCTATCGTAGTCGCGCTATCTACAAATTGAAAGAGATAGATGAAAAAGATCATTTATTTAAACCAGGTATGACCATTGTTGATTTGGGCGCAGCTCCAGGCGGTTGGACACAGTATGTCTCGCAAAAATTAGATGGTAAAGGCAAGATCATTGCTTTAGACATCCTGCCTATGGATGCTTTAGCCGGTGTAGAGATGATAGTTGGGGATTTCCGTGAAGATGCTGTGTTACAACAGCTAACCAATTTATTGCCTGAACGTAGTGTTGATGTGGTGTTATCTGATATGGCGCCTAATATGAGCGGAAATATTGCAGTTGACATTCCTTGTGCTATGTATTTAACCGAGCTTGCATTTGATTTTGCTCATCAAATGTTAAAGCCTGGTGGTGCTCTGTTAATGAAAATTTTTCATGGTTCAGGGTTTGATGATCTTATTAAGCAAGCGCGTTTGCAATTTGATAAAGTAACCATTAGAAAACCTGCTGCATCTCGCTCGCGCTCACGAGAAACCTATTTGCTGGCTAAGGGCTATAATTTATAGTAACTTTATCTTATCTTCCCAAATTTTTTAAATGAGGGAACGGTAATGCCTTCGAAAGCCATGGACAGCTTTCAAAAAGGTTGTAAGATATTTTTTATTGTCCTCACGTCGTAGAAATACACACATAAAAGAGGTTATTGCTTTGAACGACATGGTAAAAAATTTATTTTTATGGCTTATCATAGCCATTGTTCTGGTCTCAGTGTTTAGTAATTTTGGCCCGCGTAATGCCAACACTGAAAAAGTGTCCTATAGCCAATTCCTTAAAGAAATTGATCAGGGAATGGTTAATTCAGTGACGATTGAGGACGACAAAGTTATCAAAGGGATGACAAAAAATAATCATCGCTTTGTTACCTACATGCCAGTACAAGATAATGCCCTTTTAGGCGAGTTGCTCAAAAATAATGTTGACGTCAGTGGTCAGGAAAAACAACAAGAAAGTTTCCTTTTGCATTTATTTATTAATTGGTTCCCGATGTTACTGCTCATTGGTGTTTGGATATTTTTTATGCGCCAGATGCAAGGGGGAAGTGGCCGGGGAGCTATGTCTTTTGGTCGTTCACGAGCTCGTTTATTGGGTGAAGATCAGGTCAAAGTAACATTCGCTGATGTGGCAGGTGTTGATGAAGCTAAAGATGAGGTCAAGGAGCTGGTTGATTTTTTACGTGATCCAACAAAATTCCAAAATTTGGGTGGGCGTATTCCTCGAGGTGTTTTACTTGTAGGTTCTCCTGGAACAGGTAAAACCTTGCTAGCAAGAGCTGTTGCAGGCGAAGCAAAAGTTCCGTTCTTTACGATATCTGGTTCTGATTTTGTTGAAATGTTTGTTGGCGTTGGTGCATCCCGAGTGCGTGACATGTTTGAGCAAGCTAAAAAACAGGCGCCTTGCATTATTTTTATTGATGAAATAGATGCGGTGGGTAGGCATCGCGGTGCAGGTTTAGGTGGTGGCCATGATGAGCGCGAACAAACCTTAAATCAGCTGCTTGTAGAAATGGATGGGTTTGAAGGTAGTGAAGGCGTTATTGTTATTGCTGCAACTAACCGTCCAGATGTTTTGGATCCGGCATTGCTGCGTCCGGGTCGTTTTGACCGACAAGTTGTCGTTCCTCTTCCTGATATTCGTGGGCGGGAGCAAATTCTTAAAGTACATTTGGGTAAAGTTCCCGTTGATCCTAGTGTGCAAGTCCTTCCCATTGCGCGTGGTACGCCTGGTTTTTCTGGGGCTGATCTGGCAAATTTAGTGAATGAAGCTGCACTTTTTGCTGCTCGTGCTAATAAACGCAGAGTCAGCATGATGGAACTTGATAAGGCTAAAGATAAAATTATGATGGGTGCTGAACGGCACTCTATGGTTATGGATGATAATGAGAAAAAATTAACGGCATACCATGAGTCTGGTCACGCAATTGTTGGTTTGCTGGTCCCTGAGCATGATCCTGTGTATAAAGTCACTATTATTCCTCGTGGGCGAGCATTGGGTGTGACAATGTTTTTACCGGAGCAAGATCGTTATAGTCATAGCAAGCGACGCTTGGAGAGTCAATTAGCGAGTCTATTTGGTGGGCGTGCTGCAGAAGAGTTAATATTCGGTGCTGATAATGTTACTACTGGTGCATCTAATGACATTATGCGTGCTACCGAAATTGCGCGTAAAATGGTAACCAGTTGGGGCTTATCGAATATGGGGCCTTTGACCTTTGGGCAGGAGGAAGGTGAAGTATTTTTGGGGCGTTCTGTTAGCCAAAATAAAGAAATATCTGACAAAACAGCTCAGCAAATTGATCAAGAGGTACTGGCGATTATAGAGCGTAATTATAAGCATGCGTATGACATTTTAAGTGCAAATTTAGATAAATTACATTTAATGGCTGATGGCTTAATTAAATATGAAACGATAGATGCAGAACAAATTAAAGAAATTATGTCAGGTAAAGAACCTTCTCCGCCAGATGATTGGGAGGCAATCAAGAACATTGATAAAGATAAAGACTCACATGGTAAAATCGATGAAAAAATAGACCCTGCTGCAAAATCAATGGTTGATGATCCTGCAGGTGAGCAGTTGTAAGCTCTATTTTGACCGGGATGGTGGTGAGAGGCGAGTGAATAGTGAACAATTTTATCAATGGTGCAACCAGTCGTTTAGTCCGACCGTCCCATCATCGAATTATCTTCGTAAACCGTTAATTATGGGAATATTAAACGTTACTCCGGATTCATTTTCTGATGGTGGACGTTTCTTGGGGGTAAACGCTGCATATCAACAAGCCCAATGTTTGATAGAGCAGGGTGCTGATATAATCGATATTGGCGGTGAGTCAACAAAACCAGGTGCTGATGATGTCTCTTGTTTAGAAGAGTTAGAGCGTGTCATTCCGGTGATTGAGCGTATTCGAGCTGTTAGTGATGTTTGTATTTCTATTGATACATGTAAGGCAGCCGTGATGAAGGCAGCTATAGCGGCAGGTGCCTCATTTATCAATGATATTAAAGCGCTTACGGCAGAAGGCGCTTTGCAGGTTGCTGCTGAATTAGAGGTGCCAGTCTGTTTGATGCATATGCAGGGTGTACCTAAATCGATGCAGGAAAACCCTTATTATGCTAATGATGTTGTGGACCACATTAATCAATTTTTTCAGCAACGTATAAAGGCCTGTTTAGACGTAGGCATGTCTCGCGAAAATTTAATGGTCGATCCTGGTTTTGGTTTTGGGAAATCAGTTCAGCATAATCTAGATATTGTGAAAAGGCTCGTAGAATTTAAGCAGCACGGATTGCCAGTGTTGCTAGGTGTGTCGCGTAAAAGCACAATTGGTGCCATTTTACAGAAACCAGCGCTTGAGCGTTTGGTTGGTGGGATAGCTCTAGAAGTTGTTGCGGCGCTTCAGGGGGTCTCAATTATTAGAACCCATGATGCAGACGCAACCAATCAAGCTTTGCAAATGGTTGATGCTCTAGTGGATGGGCATCATATTTGTGCATAATAGGTCTTTTTCAAAATTTACAGCTGTAGCATTGTGAAAGAGGCAGGATAAAATTTCAGGATTAATTTAGAGAGGTAGACGGATGAGTAAACGCAGGTATTTTGGTACCGATGGTATTCGTGGTCAAGTTGGTGTATCAAATATCAATCCTGAATTTATGCTCAAATTGGGTTGGGCTGTCGGGCGAGTATTGGCTAATGGTCAGAGAAAAAAAGTTCTGATTGGCAAAGATACCCGCATCTCTGGTTATATGATTGAATCTGCCTTAGAGGCGGGTCTTTCTGCCGCTGGGGTTGATGTTAGATTATTAGGCCCTATGCCTACGCCCGCGATTGCCTATTTAACACAAACACTTCGTGCTAATGCTGGTATTGTTATCAGTGCCTCGCATAATCTATTTGAAGACAATGGTATTAAATTTTTTACAGCGGATGGCGGTAAATTGCCCGATCATGTTGAATTAGAAATAGAAGCTGAGATAGAAAACAAATTACACATCGTTCCATCTGTGCAACTTGGTAAAGCCTCTCGTATTCATGATGCTCCTGGTCGTTATATTGAATTCTGTAAATCAACGATTCCTTCATTGACTCGATTATCAGGGTTAAAAATGGTTGTTGATTGCGCTAATGGAGCTACGTATCACATCGCCCCTAATGTGTTTAGTGAGCTGGGTGCAGATGTGATGTCTATGGGAGACAAACCTGATGGTTTTAACATCAACCATCATTGTGGTTCAACAGCACCAGAAGCGCTGCGTCAACAAGTGCTTAAATCGGGTGCTGACATAGGCGTGGGGTTGGATGGTGATGGTGATCGTTTAATATTAGTTGATGCTGCAGGTAACTATATTAACGGTGATCAGATAATTTATATTATCGCTAAAGATCGTTACCAACGGGGCTTACTGCATGGAGGTGTTGTTGGCACGTTAATGAGTAATTATGGTCTTGAAAAAGCTATAGTGAAGATGGGTGTTGAGTTTTTACGTACACGAGTAGGAGATCGATATGTCCTTGAAGCATTGAAAGAGCGTGATTGGACGATCGGTGGTGAATCATCGGGACATGTTGTTTGTTTGGATAAAACCACAACAGGTGACGGTATAATTGCTGCTTTACAAGTGTTAGCGGTGATGGTGAAACAGGAAAAAACATTGCAAGATTTGTGTGCTGATATTACGATGTTACCGCAAACACTAATTAATTTAAAAACAGACAATGCTATAGTTTTGGCGGAACATATGCAGGTTAAATCTGTTGTAAAAAACTTGGACCTAAAGTTAAAGGGTGAAGGCCGCGTATTACTAAGACCTTCGGGGACTGAGCCTGTATTGCGAGTTATGGTAGAGGGTGCAGATCCTCAACAAGTACAAATACAAGCACAGCAACTGGCCGATGAGATTAGTGAGATTGAGCAAAAACTAAAGGTAAACAGCTAGTGTTTGTCAAGTGAGCGTATTGTCTTATGATTATAAGCCATTAAAAAACCATTTTGTAATAATTGCAGCCATTTTTGTGGTGCGTTAAATGTTAACTACATGTTATTCATTTAAAATTTAATTCACTATAGTTACCAACTTCCCAAAATTAAGAGGACATATGAGACAGACTATCGTCATGGGTAATTGGAAAATGAATGGTCGTATAGACCAAGCTACCTTATTGTTACAAGAGCTACTTGCTAGTGAGTCTCAAATAGGCACAGATTGTGTCATTATGCCGCCTGCTATTTATTTGCCTTTAGCTCAAACTGTTTTAGCAAAAAGTTCAATTAAGCTTGGGGCACAAAATGTTTACCCCAAAGATGCCGGCGCATTCACGGGGGAATTATCAGCACTAATGTTAAGTGATTATGGTTGTCGTTATGTTCTAGTGGGGCATTCAGAACGACGACAATTATTTCATGAGGATGAAAAATTTGTCGCAGAAAAATTCCACCACGTAAAAGATCATGATATGATACCGGTTCTTTGCGTTGGGGAGACGCTAGAAGAGCGAGAGCAAGGGTTGACAGAACAGGTGTTAACTAAGCAACTACTAGCTGTAACTCATAGTGGTAATCGTGTTTTTCAGAATTGTATTATAGCTTATGAGCCAGTTTGGGCGATTGGAACGGGGAAGACAGCATCACCTGATCAAGCACAACTGGTACATGCATTTATACGAGGTTTGATTGCAAGAATTGATGTCAATGATGCTAATCAGTTACCTATCGTATATGGTGGAAGCGTTAATGAAAAAAACGCTGGCTCGCTTTTTGCCATGCCTGATGTTGATGGAGGCTTGGTTGGTGGTGCATCACTGAGTGCACAACAGTTTGTGGAAATATTGAAATGTATCAATTGTTATTAGTGGTTCACGTGTTGGTTGCTATTGCTGTTATTGGCTTAGTGTTAATCCAACATGGAAAAGGTGCTGATATCGGTGCTGCCTTTGGTTCTGGAGCGTCCAATACTGTTTTTGGTAGTCAGGGAACAGGCGGTTTTTTATTTAAGTTGACAGGCGGTTTGGCTCTGGCGTTTTTTGTTACCAGTTTGTCATTATCTGCCATGGTAGCGAATCAGTATAAAAAAGCAGACCAACAAATTATTCCTCAGCAAACGAGTGTACCGGAAACTAAAATCCCAGTGCCTGTTGATAATAAAAAATAATGTCGTTTTTAACGACCTTAAACGAATTGCCGAAGTGGTGAAATTGGTAG
>CAZZGV010000045.1:0-11032 GCA_964654255.1 uncultured Legionella sp.
ATTTCAACGCCTTTCACAGCATTAATAGACATCATAGCACTAGCTAACGTTGCACTTAATTTATCAAATACCGGGTCACCAAGCCCGACAGGGACTCCTCGGGCTACTACACCAACACGAGCACCGATTGAATCGCCTTCTCGGCGTAAATTATCAATATATTCGGCAAGAACTGGAACCCGTGTTAGATCAGGGCAAAAGAAAGGATTGTTATTTATTTCCGCTTCATCTTTAAAATCAATAACGATGGGACCTACTTGTTGTAAGTAACCCACAATATCTATGTTTAAATGACGTTGCAGATAAAGACGCGCAATAGCCCCCGCTGCAACACGTGCAGCTGTCTCACGAGCAGAAGAACGCCCTCCTCCCCGATAATCACGATGCCCATATTTATGATGGTACGTAAAATCTGCGTGCCCTGGACGAAAAAGATCTTTAATATCATTATAATCACGGCTACGCTGATCACTATTTTGAATCAGCAAGGCAATCGGCGTGCCGGTCGTTATTCCGTCAAACACACCCGAAAGAATTTGCACCCGGTCTTCTTCGCGTCGTTGACTTGTATATTTTGAACCACCAGGTTTACGCTTATCCAAAAAAGGCTGAATATCCGCCTCTACTAAACTTAAACCAGGTGGACAACCATCCACTATGCAACCAATAGCCGGCCCATGGCTTTCACCAAAGGTCGTAACAGTAAAGAGTTTACCAAATGTATTTCCACTCATTACAATTGTTACCTTATTTACAGAGAAAATGCTGTTTCAATTGTTCACAGGTTAATAAAAACACCCCATGCCCACCGTTTTCAAAATCAAGCCATGTGAAAGGAACATCCGGATAAGCCTCTAACAATGCATCTTCACTATTGCCTACCTCAACAACTAAAATACCATGATCGCTCAAATAAGCATGGGCACCAAAAAAAATTTTTTCAACAATTGCCAAACCGTTATTAGATGCTTCAAGGGCAAGCTTAGGCTCATGACGATACTCTTCAGGCAATGTTTGCATCTCATCAAAGCCCACATAGGGAGGATTGCTGACAATAATATCATATTTCCTAACAGGCACCGCATCAAAACAATCTGATTGAATAAGCGTTAAGACATCATCTAAACCATGACGTTGCCGATTAATGCTGGCAACATCCAATACATCAGCAGAAATATCAACCGCATCAACTAACGCATCAGGGAATGCATAACTGCAAGCAATTGCAATACAGCCACTACCAGTACACAAATCCAACACGTATTCTACATCATCTTCAACAATCCATGGAGAAAATTGCTGCTTGATAAGCTCAGCAATGGGCGAACGCGGGATAAGCACTCGCTCATCCACATAAAATGTTAAATCACAAAAATAGGCTTCATGAGTCAAATAAGGAACCGGGATACGGGAAAGTATTCGTTTTTCCAGTTGCTCACACAACATCGTCTTTTCATCGGGTGTTAATGTCGCTTGCAACAAAACCAACGGCGTATCTTGCGGCAATGAAAGACTTCCCAAGACAAGCGCTAACATATCATCCCAGGTATTATCTGTACCATGCCCATAATATAAATCCGCGGCATTCGCATAGGACATACCAAAACGTAAAAAATCGATAATTGACTTAAAATCTCGCGTTGCAACTGCGTAGGAATCAGGCATGATATACTCCATATATATGAGTCACAATTGTACGCTATTTTTGTAATTTATACAGTATGAAAACGGTTGTTAACATCGATGAGATACTGATTTTTGATGAACGCCAACTGCATACCCCAAAAATAAGAAACCACCATGTCTAATGATAAGCTGTCCGATGATGATAAAAACCTATTTCGCACTATGATGCAAAACGTCAAGCCATTAAATAAAACCAAAAAAGCGGATATAAAGCCTCAAAGACCCTCTGAAAAACCAACAAGAAAAGTGAATTGCGCTGAACAACCAACAACCAATTACGATCTTTCAAATTATTACACCGCTGATGTAAGCAGCAACTCTATTTTAACGTATTGCAAACAAAGCATCCCACGTAAACGGCTAACTGAATTAAAAAACGGACAAATTCCTTGGCAAGCACGTCTAGATTTACATGGATTACGGCCTGATGCGGCTAGAGATACTTTATGTCAATTTATAGAAAAACAATACAATATTGGCAACCGCTGCTTACTCGTCATTCATGGTAAAGGTGGTATTCGAGGAGAAACACCTGTTTTAAAAAATCACGTCAATCACTGGTTGCAACAAATACCACACATTCTGGCATTTCATAGTGCATTACCTCGCGATGGTGGCTGCGGCGCACTCTATGTTTTACTGCAACGCCAGCGCGAAGGTTCCTATTGAATTTATCGTCATAAAGCTTTACTATTTGCACAAATTTTTTAATCTAAAAGCCATGAACAAACAAGCAATTATTATAGGGATCTCTGGTCCATCCGCATCTGGTAAAAGTTTATTGGCCAATACCATTGTCAAAGAATTAGGCTCTGATCAAGTCGTTGTAATTTCTGAAGATTCCTATTACAAAGACAACAGTGAAATGCCGTTTTCTGAGCGAGAGCAAATAAATTATGATCATCCCGATGCGTTTGATCACGCCCTACTTTGTGACCATCTCCGCCTCTTGCAGCAAGGAAAATCTGTAGATATTCCGATCTATGATCATGCAAAACATATTCGTAGCGCCAAAACACGCTGTATCGGGCAACATACCATTATTGTTTTAGAGGGCATCCTACTCTTTAGTGATAAAGCCTTGCGGTCGATCATGGACATTCGTATCTTTATGTCAGCCCCGCTTGATGTTTGCCTTATTCGACGACTAAAACGAGATGTGGTTGAGCGTCATCGCTCCTTTGAATCAGTGTTACATCAATATGAAACCACTGTACGTCCAATGTATTTGCAATTTATCGAGCCATCTAGCCGCTATGCTGACTTAATTGTGCCGCGAGGCGGTGAAAATCGGATTGCCATTGATATGATCCAAGCAAAGATGCGTGAACTATTAGCAAGACATACAAAAGGAGATTAATGTGGGATTTTTAAGCGGCAAAAAAGCGTTAATTGTAGGTTTAGCAAGCAATCGTTCCATTGCTTATGGTATTGATAAAGCATTTCAAGGCGCTGAACTAGCATTTACGTACCAAAATGAAAAACTACAAGAACGTGTTGAAAAAATGGCCGCTGAATTTGGCTCAACACTTACCTTTCCTTGTGATGTTGCAAGTGATACTGAAATCAAAGCCGTTTTTAATGCATTAGGCAGTCAATGGGATAAACTAGACATTCTTGTTCATTCTGTTGCTTATGCACCAGCTGATCAAATAGGTGGTGACTATATCGACAATGCAACTCGCGAAGGGTTTCGTATTGCACACGACATCAGTGCTTACAGCTTGGTTGCGCTAGCACAAGCAGCATTACCCATGATGCAAGAAACAGCAGGCTCCGTTTTAACACTCAGTTATTTTGGCGCTGAAAAAGCCGTTCCTAATTACAATGTGATGGGAATAGCTAAAGCCAGTCTAGAAGCAGCAGTTCGCTACTTGGCTGCAAGCCTTGGTCATAGAGGATTAAGAGTAAATGCTATATCTGCAGGGCCACTTAAAACACTAGCCGCAGCAGGAATTAAAGATTTCCGAAAAATTCAAAATGCATACGCATCTATAGCCCCACTTGGCCGCAACATTACAACCGCAGAGGTAGGCAATACAGCCGCCTTTTTATGCTCTGATTTAGCCTCTGGCATTACGGGAGAAGTGGTTCATGTCGATGCTGGTTATCATGCTGTATCAATGGCAGATTTAGGCGACTAGAATCATTGTCGTGCCCCTTTACTTACCGAAAAGGGGCACGTCACCTACCTTAATATGAGAATAAATCAGCTTATATTTTAAGATATAAGCGCACCCATACTTTTACCATCGTCAAGAAGACCATCTTCCACACCCAACGCCCTGCCATCATGTACTGGTACAAAAAAACCTGGCGAAGAAGCCCTTGCAGTATTTATGCTTTGATCTCCAGTGACTTTTTCACCCTTAATACCAAGTAGTTCACACTTAAAGTATGCAATAAATTTAACACGACCAGCAGCTGCATCTTCCTTATACGTATCACAAATTTTTATTATTGCATCAAGTTGTTCTTGCGTAAGAACATTACTACGTGGGATTGCAAACCACAAATCATGCGTATCCTCATGAAACAAAATGGCTGGATGCATAATCACAAGATTAAAATTAACCTGTGCTCTATCTGCCTCTAGCAAGCCCGCGCGATGGCGTGCAGCAAGAGCACTAGCAATAGCCGCCGGGCATCGGTGACCTGCCACAGCATCACGATTAGCCTGTGCTCTATCTCCCATTAACAAGCCTGCGCGATGAAGTTCAGCAAGAACAACAGCAACATTCAGCGAGTCTTGGTGACATGCCACAGCATTAAAATTAGCCTGTGCACTATCTCCCACAAGCAAACCTGCGTGATGAAGTTCATGAAGAGCAGTAGTAATAGCCAACGAGTTTTGGTGACCTACCACAGCATTAAAATTAGCCTGTGCACTATCTCCCGCTAGCAAGCCCGCGCGATAGAGCGCGCGAAGAGCATCAACAACATTCCACAGATATTGGTGACCTACCAGCATATTAAAATTAGCCTGCGCGCTATCTCCCATTAACAAGCCCGCGCAATCGAGCTCACGAAGAGCATCAACAACATTCGCCGGGGATTGGTGACCTGCCACAGCATCACGATTAGCCTGTGCTCTATCTCCCGTTAGCAAGCCTGCGCGATGAAGTTCACAAAGAACTCTAGCAACACTGAACGAGTGTTGATGACCTGTCACAGCATCACGATTAGCCTGTGCACTATCTCCTGTTAGCAAGCCCTCGTAATTAAGTTCACGAAGAGCATGACCAACACCCCACGGATCTTGGTGACCTGCCACAGCATCACGATTAGCCTGTGCTCTATCTCCCGCCAACAAGCCTATGCGATTGAGTGCACAAAGAACACCAGCAACACTCTTCGGTTCTTGGTGACCTACTACAGCATTAAAATTAGCCTGCGCGCTATCTCCTTTTAACAAGCCTGCAAAAGAAAGGTCTTTTACCGACGTAACCAATGGCGTCCTAGCAAAATCATTAAGGCATGAATCAAAAAAAGAAAATATCCATCGCTGAACAGACCATGTTTTATTTAAAAAATTAGTACAGATATTGAAAGCTTGTGCTGTTTCATCAGTAGAATTAGGAACATAAACAGACAAAGCCCCTCCCACACTTGATGGAAAAAACCATTTCGCATAGATTGGTAAAGCATCATAACGCTCTTTTAATGTCTGAATGGTTTGCTTACTGTTTGCAGATAATGGCATAACAACCCCAAGATAATAGCTATGTACTTGCTGTAAAAATATTACAACCCCGAATTCATTGGATTTTATTTTAACAGTAAAATCAAATTAACACCATATATCGGTATTGAATCAAATTACCAGTGGGGTCCATACATAGGGTTAACGAAGAAACGCTTGCTGAACCAAGTGATTGCTCTAATGCTTGGATATCATCTAAGCTCAATACTTAGTATTATCCAGCTGCGATATTTGCTACAAAACTAGCAAAATTTCTGTTATTTTCAAACAAAGAACCAAATTCGTAAAACATCTTCGTTATAACACGTTCTTTATTTTCATCCCAGAATGAAAATATCCATCTATACCATTATGTATTTAAAAAATAATACTAATCTTATAATTAAGAATAAATCTAAATACAGCTAAAAATGATTAACCATTTTTACAAGACTTGGCAAAGCAATTTAGCGTTATTGAGTTCACTACTTCGCCAAAGCTCGCAAAAACAATTTTTTTAACAAATATGTTCAAGATTTAGATGCGGTTGCCCTGATAGCACATCATATCTTCACCATCATCAAACCCATCCTCCGCACGCGGCGGCTCACTGGCCTCTGCCAGTGCAAAAAAACCTTGCGAAGAAGCGCTTGCTGAACTAAGTGATTGCTCTAATGCTTGTATATCATCTGAGCTCAATACTAAATATTCTCCCGTCGCGATAATACTAATAAACGCAGGTAGCTCTCTATTGTTTTGAAACAAAGACCCAAATTCATCAAACATTTTGTTTGTAATAGGTTCTTTAATACTGTCCCAGATAGCAGCAACACTATTGTCTTGTTTAATCTCTTCAAACAATAAACCGAGGCCCCTGCTAGACAAACCTCTCAAATAAATCATAGCCTCTTCACACACAACACGAGGAAACTTCAAATTAAACCCAACCAACGTCTTAAATACAATTTCAACATCTGGAAGTATGCCCGCTCCTTTCTCAACAATTTTATTAAATGTCCCCGCAGGACATGCAGATTTATCATCAACAGCACCATTATCCACGCCTTTATCGGATATATTATATTCACGCTGGATCTCATAGAGGCCTTCAACAAACGCTGATAACACATCCTCAAGAGAGCTTTGTCGCCGCTCTTCATCATGAATAGCAATCCACATTAGTGCTAAAAGCTGTTTTGTCGAAACAGCTGAAACTGGGTCAATGAAATGATAATCTTCTGCCGTTAATCGTGGCAAACAACGCTTGGCCGCTTTAATCTTTTCTGAAAAATCTTCTGGTTGCTTTTGAAGCCACTCGGAAAATTCATGCAACGCTTCCTGCAAAGCACAGCCATGAATTTTATCGCCATAATGCTCTTTTAACTTTGTTGCGGAACTAGATACCGATTCATGAACGCTTGCAGTATGAGTGCTTTGACTACCATTAATACCAAGAATTTCACGAGCAACGTATGCGATAAATCTAACACGACCAGCAGCTACATTTTCTCTGTATGTATTACAAATGACTATTATTTCATCAAATCGTTGTTGCGTAAAAAAATCATTTGGTATGCTCGACCAAAGATAGCCCGTATCCGCATGAAGCAAAATGGCTGAATGCGTAATCAAAAGAACATTAAAATTAGCCTGAGCCCTATCCCCCGTTAATAACCCTGAGTCATAAAGAATACAAAGGGCTTCCGTAACAGCCTCTAAGTATTGATGCCCCACCACAGCATTAAAATTAGCCTGAGCGCTATCTCCCATTAATAAACCTAAGCCATTAAGAATATAAAGGACGTTAATAACAGCCTGTGGATCTTGATGACCAACCACAGCATTAAAGTTAGCCTGCGCACTAACTCCCGTTAGTAAGCCTGCGCGATAGAATACAGCAAGAACATTATCAATACGCCACAAATCTTGGTGACCTGCCACAACATCACGATTAGCCTGGGCACCATCCCCCGTTAGTAAACTTGCGCGATCGAGTGTAACAAGAACATCAGCAAAATACCTTGAGTCTTGGTGACCTGCCACAGCATCACGATTAGCCTGCGCACTATCTCCCACCAGCAAGCCTGCGCGATTAAGTGCAAGAAGAGCATCAACAACACCCCACGGATCTTGGTGACCTGCCACAGCATTAAAATTAGCCTGCGCGCTATCTTCGTTTAATAAGCCTGCACCCAAAAGCTCTTTTGCCGACGTAACCAATGACGTCCTAGCAAACTCATCAAGGCATGAATCAAAAAAAGAAAATATCCATCGCTGAACAGACCATGTTTTATTTAAAAAATTAGTACAGATATTGAAAGCTTGTGCTGTTTCATCAGTAGAATTAGGAACATAAACAGACAAAGCCCCTCCCACACTTGATGGAAAAAACCATTTCGCATAGATTGGTAAAGCATCATAACGCTCTTTTAATGTCTGAATGGTTTGCTTACTGTTTGCAGATAATGGCATAACAACCCCAAGATAATAGCTATGTACTTGCTGTAAAAATATTACAACCCCGAATTCATTGGATTTTATTTTAACAGTAAAATCAAATTAACACCATATATCGGTATTGAATCAAATTACCAGTGGGGTCCATACATAGGGTTAACGAAGAAACGCTTGCTGAACCAAGTGATTGCTCTAATGCTTGGATATCATCTAAGCTCAATACTTAGTATTATCCAGCTGCGATATTTGCTACAAAACTAGCAAAATTTCTGTTATTTTCAAACAAAGAACCAAATTCGTAAAACATCTTCGTTATAACACGTTCTTTATTTTCATCCCAGAATGAAAATATCCATCTATACCATTATGTATTTAAAAAATAATACTAATCTTATAATTAAGAATAAATCTAAATACAGCTAAAAATGATTAACCATTTTTACAAGACTTGGCAAAGCAATTTAGCGTTATTGAGTTCACTACTTCGCCAAAGCTCGCAAAAACAATTTTTTTAACAAATATGTTCAAGATTTAGATGCGGTTGCCCTGATAGCACATCATATCTTCACCATCATCAAACCCATCCTCCGCACGCGGCGGCTCACTGGCCTCTGCCAGTGCAAAAAAACCTTGCGAAGAAGCGCTTGCTGAACTAAGTGATTGCTCTAATGCTTGTATATCATCTGAGCTCAATACTAAATATTCTCCCGTCGCGATAATACTAATAAACGCAGGTAGCTCTCTATTGTTTTGAAACAAAGACCCAAATTCATCAAACATTTTGTTTGTAATAGGTTCTTTAATACTGTCCCAGATAGCAGCAACACTATTGTCTTGTTTAATCTCTTCAAACAATAAACCGAGGCCCCTGCTAGACAAACCTCTCAAATAAATCATAGCCTCTTCACACACAACACGAGGAAACTTCAAATTAAACCCAACCAACGTCTTAAATACAATTTCAACATCTGGAAGTATGCCCGCTCCTTTCTCAACAATTTTATTAAATGTCCCCGCAGGACATGCAGATTTATCATCAACAGCACCATTATCCACGCCTTTATCGGATATATTATATTCACGCTGGATCTCATAGAGGCCTTCAACAAACGCTGATAACACATCCTCAAGAGAGCTTTGTCGCCGCTCTTCATCATGAATAGCAATCCACATTAGTGCTAAAAGCTGTTTTGTCGAAACAGCTGAAACTGGGTCAATGAAATGATAATCTTCTGCCGTTAATCGTGGCAAACAACGCTTGGCCGCTTTAATCTTTTCTGAAAAATCTTCTGGTTGCTTTTGAAGCCACTCGGAAAATTCATGCAACGCTTCCTGCAAAGCACAGCCATGAATTTTATCGCCATAATGCTCTTTTAACTTTGTTGCGGAACTAGATACCGATTCATGAACGCTTGCTATTTTCACCGATGGTGTTAAAATAGCACCCATAGTGAAAGATATAAAAACAAGGCGGCTAAATTGTTTCAATACAATAGATTTTGGCATTTTTGGTTTCAATTAGATAATAGAGATTATTTAAGAGCGACATTACTTTCTCTAGCCTCAGCAGTACTCCCAATGCTTGCTGTTATGCTTTTTTCAAGTATTAGCATGCTCCCCGTAGCCAGTATCGCTTTGTTTTTTATTCCTTCTTTAGTTATTGCAGGGTCAATTGCACTGTTTACTGTAGCTTCAAATTTTTTCTACAATCAGCAAAACCAACAATTAATTCAAGTAAAAGCAACCACTACAGATGAAGAACTTAAAGAACAAATTAATTTATATCTTAATCGTCGTGTTATTTGCCCCAAGGAATTACTGGATGGCAAACATTTAAATTTGTTATCTGAAAATAATCATGATGATACTCTCGCTATACTACGTAAGGAATCACTTATCCTTCAAAAAGATGAGGTATTGCAAATACAACAACAGCCAGCACAATATAACCGCAATCCAAATTTCATAGCTACTGGCCAATTTAGCCAACTATTTATAAAAGAAACAACAGCAAATGATACCCTCTCAGAAATTGCAGCAAGAGAAATGGCCGAAATTATGGGGTTTAAAAACTTAGTGCCACAAAACACGTGTACAGCGACAACTCACTTCCATATTCTTTCAAGACAAACCATAGAAAATTTTATAAATAAAGAAAATCAAGAGCGTCTAGCAGAAAAACCAATAAAAAATACGGCCGGCGTGCAAAATGTCGTGACAAAATTTATTTTTAACACAAAAACAGCTATATATCGAAACAAAGCAAAAGAAGGACAGAATTTCAAGTTATTCTATGTTCAAAAATTTATACCCAACGCCATAAGTGGGCTAGAATGGTACATTAAGCTCATCAATGAAACAGGTGAGGGTACTCTCGACTACTTGGGTAAATTCAGAGAAAGACAACAAAATCGAAGTATTGCCAAAGACATCGTTGAACGCATCGATGTAACGTCTTATCAAGAAAACTTCTTACTCCACCTGTTGCTGGGCTCTCAAGACGCCAATCCAGGAAATACTTTATTTACTGACGGCCCTGATAATAAAAAATTACTCAATAGTATCGACCATGAAAGAATCATGCCTGAAGATAACTACAATACCACTAAAAAAATACCTTTCTCTCATGCTGGAGCTCTTATTGAAAAGGACGTTACGAATGTATTTCCGATCAGACTATGGCTGGCTGGTTTACCTCAAGCAAATGTTCCCTTTACTAGAGAGGTGATTGAAAAAGTATTAGCCTCATTAAATCCTGAGCGTATGTTAGGCTATCATAAGCGAAAAAAACTATTTTCTGATGCATCTGTTGGGGCTCAATTAGACAGGATTATTTTAATTAGAAATTCGTTTGAAGAAGAATCCAAAAAAACTGTGATCACCTTAACACCAAAGCAACTATTTTTGAAATTTATAAATAATCACCCCACGTATAACTTCTTAAAAAACGAACTTGAATTGCATGACCTCTTTGTATTTATGCTCTTAGGGCAGATTCCTGAGGGCGCAGATTTCAGTCTGCTGCGACATCCATTGCAATATATTCCTATGTACAACATGTATGAAGAATATCTCAGATCCATACAAGAAGGTCGCGGAGGGGCTTATTCAGAGGAAAGCTTTAAAAGCAGGCATTCACATAATGTTTCTTTCTTTTTCAACGCCACGCTAACCAAAACAATTGGGCAACTAAATACTGCCGGGTTA
>CAZZGV010000046.1:0-10937 GCA_964654255.1 uncultured Legionella sp.
TAAAAAGAAAAATTATAGTGCGTTAAATTTTAAATGGCCGTCGTCCCAAACAACTCAGGATTATTAACAAACTCTCGTTCAAAGCTATCTAATGGACGCTCAGGCGCTGGATTAAACATTGTCCATCGATGAACGGGGGCGCCTATTCCTCTGCCTAAATAGACTAGGATATCTTTCAAAAATTCAGTAATCCTTTTAATCCAACCCGGATGTTCTTCTAGATGTGGACTAACCGCAGCACATGCAACCTGACAGGCTTCTTTTAACACAGTCTTTGAGTGTTCCATCGTAGTATGGTTGTCCAGAAATAGCTGCTTTGCCGCGGTTAAATCCCTAACAAATGTATGGAGTGCCCTAGCAGTTACTTCACACTCAGGATGAGTCACTGCTTTCTCGTCCTCTGCGATCGCCTGAGCTGTAAAATTCTGTAAATAACGATCAAAATTCATCTCGATCAGCAAACGTTCTCGTTTTCGAGCTAATGCAGCTTTTTGAATATCATGACATTTATTATCAAATATAACCTGTAGCTGGGGATAATTACTGTTCGATTTACCCATGGCATTTAAATTATGTTCTGAGTTGCGAAGATGGGCATTTAATTCATCCAGTAATTGATTTTTAGCGGTATCAACATCAACACTCGTGCTAAAGTCAACAACTATCGCCTTCATTGCCTGCGTTGTGCGTTGAACCATCGCTCTTGCTTGCGCACCAAGAACAGCAAAATAGTTGCTATCACGAAGTGCATTTATTTGTTTAGTAGACAATAAAGATAACAAGCGAGTAATAATCTGCTCTTGCAGAGCATCCACATGTGGTTTATCAAATTTGAACGTTTTAATGTAAATTTCAACGATCTGGCCTGGGCGAACAGGGTTCTGTAGGCTGTATCTCTGAATAAAATTCCGTGTGTCGTCTGTGAGCTCATCGCCCAACAACGTAACTGCAAGCGGCTTAGGCACACACTGTATAAAAAAAAGATAATTAGTGATTTGTGAACTGGTTAGTTGAATATCCTCTGCGCCACCAAACCCACATGCGACGCGCTGAATATGGTCTCGTAAAAGCTTTAAACCAAGCTCATTAAGCTCTTGCCCCTGACCCAAAAAAGGTAATATACAGGTTAATTGTGTTGTTTCATGATGCTCATAGTCAATATACTGAGGATTATCAGTGGTTGATACCCGCTCCCAGTGGCCACTAGCTGTGCCTTCAAGGTCTCCTGCGTGGTAGATAGTTACTTCGGCAACAGAATTTTCAGCAGACAGCAGTCGAGGCTCGCTTTCTGAACTATGGTAACAAAGGCTTAAGCCCAAAGGAGTAGCAACATGTAGTGCCACTTCATCAGGTGCGAGAGTACGATAACGACCATTCAGCTCGACTCTTGTTGTTGTGTAACCAGCAATATAGTCTTTCACTGAAAGCCCATCCATTTCAGCTAAGGTCACCGTTAAGTCATGATGCCTCATAGGCTTTCTCATAAAGCCGCGCAAAACTGGTCCTAAAATGAGCTGAACATCAAAGGGATTATAAACACCTAAGATCTTAGCAAAAGACGCCCAATCAAAGTCAGCCCTATCAAACCCATAAAATTTAGCAAACTGAGCTTTCAATCGCAGGTACTCAGGATTATGCTTATTATCATAATCAGGGTTTTCAGCATATTTTTTAACTTCCGCACAAAGTTCAGGCGTTAATGCATGTAAAGCACAATTATTAAATACGGCTGATAATTTTGGAAACGGCATGTTACTCAACTCAAGATATAGCCAAAGTGGTATACCATATATGAAAACAATTAAGTCAATATTAACACGGATTTAGCAAAGGATTATCAATGAACAACGTGGTATGGCAACCCAACACACCAGAAGCAAGTAAGATGTGGCAATTTATGCGTTTTTTAGAACCACGTCTTAACCAACAGTTTACAACCTACCAACAATTACACACATGGTCAGTAACCGAACCCGCTCTATTTTGGGAAGCTCTGTGTGACTTTTTTAAGATTGATTTTGATACCCCTCCACAACAGGTGCTTAGCGCCGATCAAGACATGTTAGATGCCCACTGGTTTG
Organism: uncultured Legionella sp.; assembly: GCA_964654255.1. GTDB lineage: Bacteria > Pseudomonadota > Gammaproteobacteria > Legionellales > Legionellaceae > CAZYME01. Next base: position 2,082 of record CAZZGV010000046.1, read on the forward strand.
AGGGCGCAACATTCAATTTTGCCGAAAAATTACTCTCTCGAGATGATGAGCACCCAGCGCTCATCAGTATTGACGAACGTGGTAAACGACACATGTTAACGTACCACGAGCTTAGACAACAGGTTGCACAATGTGCTGCCGGGTTGCAACATGCAGGCGTTACGCAAGACGATCGCGTTGCGGCTATTATGCCAAATGTAACATTTACCGTTATTGCTATGCTTGCTAGTGCCTCGATTGGAGCCATCTGGTCTTCTTGCTCACCTGATTTTGGCGCAAATGCTGCGGTTGATAGATTAGGCCAAATTGAGCCTACGATTTTATTTACCTGTGATGGGCATAACTATCAAGGCAAAACCTATGATGCTAGCGCTAAAATTCAGCAAATAAGCGCAATGATACCCTCATTAAAACAGATTGTGATCTGCCCCATCATCCATAACAAATTAAACGTAGATTCATTACCGAATGCAACTACTTGGGATGACTTTTTAAAACCGAGTAAGCATCTGCATTTTACGCCACTACCATTTGCACACCCCCTTTACATTCTTTTCTCATCAGGCACTACCGGTAAACCTAAATGCATTGTTCATGGTGCAGGAGGCACACTGCTCCAACATGTAAAAGAGCTTGGTTTACATACAGATCTTAACGCCCGCGATAACCTCTGTTTTTACACAACCTGTGGCTGGATGATGTGGAATTGGATGGTGTCTGGCTTAGCATTAGGCGCAACATTAACACTTTACGAAGGCTCGCCCACCTATCCGGATGCCAATCGCTTGTTTCAATTGATTGAACAAGAAAAAATAACTGTTTTTGGTACCAGTGCTAAATTTCTTTCAGCCGTTGAAAAAGCCGACGTCTATCCAAATAAAAGAGCATCCCTTAAGCACCTTCGTTGCATCCTTTCAACAGGCTCACCACTGTTGCCTAAAAATTATGATTTTGTTTACCAGCACATCAAATCAGATGTACAGCTCAGCTCCATTTCTGGCGGTACAGATATCGTTTCTTGTTTTGCACTAGGTAATCCTTTGCTACCGGTATATCGAGGCGAATTGCAGTGCCTGGGTCTTGGCATGAGTGTTGAGATTTTTAATGAGCAAGGGCACCCTGTACGTGAAACACGAGGAGAGTTGGTTTGCACCAAACCATTCCCCTCAATGCCCGTAGAATTTTGGCAAGACCCCGATAAAAAACGCTATCGACGCGCTTATTTTGAACGGTTTCCAGGTAGTTGGGCACACGGTGACTTTGCTGAAATTACTGCTCACAATGGCTTGATTATTTATGGTCGCTCAGATGCCGTATTAAATCCCGGTGGTGTACGCATAGGAACGGCTGAAATCTATCGTCAAGTTGAAAAAATAGCAGATATATTAGACAGCATAGTGATTGGCCAAGAATGGCAAGATGACGTTCGCGTCATCTTATTTGTCAAACTCCGAGATGGCTTGTTTTTAACTGAAGAATTACAAACCATCATTCGACAAACCATCCGCAATAACGCATCTCCTCGCCATGTGCCGGCTAAAATTCTACAAGTGGCAGACATACCGCGTACCATTAATGGCAAAATAGTAGAAATAGCTGTTCGCCAAACCGTACAAGGAGAAACGGTCAATAATATAAACTCATTGGCCAATCCTGAGGCATTGGCTTATTTCAAAAACAGGCAAGAATTATGTAGCTGATTTACCGATTGAATATCTAATCAGGTTATGTATAATCATCGTTGCGCCGATTTGAATACACAGCTTGCGGGCGCTCAAGAAAGTATCTCTTGAAAAAACGGCTAAAGCGGATAGTATTTCCCTTCTTAGCGCCCGCATCCTGTAAAATGCTGGTAACACAATGATTGAATTATCTAATTTAACAAAATATTACGGTGATCATGTAGCACTAAATGATGCAAATCTCTTTATACAAGAAGGTGAGATTTTTGGCATTATTGGTAAAAGTGGGGCTGGAAAATCAACGCTATTGCGCTGTGTTAACCTATTAGAGCGACCTGATAGTGGTCAGGTATTGGTTGATGGGCAAGACATAACACAACTATCCGCAAAAGACTTGCGCCAAGCACGTCATAAAACAGCAATGATTTTTCAACAATTCAACTTGCTCAATGCTAAAACAGTTTACGACAACATTGCTTTGCCAATGCGAATCCAAGGCATTGACGAAGCAGCCATTAAAGCCAAAATTGATGAGCTTCTGCCTTTGGTTGAGCTCAGCGATAAAATACATGCATACCCCGCCCAACTTAGCGGCGGTCAAAAACAACGCGTGGCCATTGCACGTGCTCTTAGTTGCTCACCTAAAATTTTATTATGTGACGAAGCAACGTCAGCACTTGATCCGGAAACAACCGACGCCATTCTTACGCTTCTTAAAAAAATTAATGCGCTCTATGGAATCACTATTTTATTAATCACACATGAAATGGATGTGGTTAAACGTATTTGCCACCGCTTAGCTGTCATGGAAAACGGTAAAATTATGGAAACCACCGCCCTTTCCAACGTATTTTCCCGCAAAGACAGCCTTGCGCGCGGTATGTTATACGCTCAGTTAAGCCCTCAATTACCGCATTGCCTAAGCAACCGTTTATCGCAAATACCCAATGACAAACCGTTGCTACGCTTATTTTTTGAGGGAGACGGCGCCACGGTTCCCTTTATTAGCCAAACGAGCCGCGAATTGCATCTCGATATCAATATACTACTTGCGAATATTGATCGTTTCGACACCATCACTTGTGGAGTAGTAGTGATTGAAATGGTGGCAAACCAAACGTTGCTACAAGCATTTACTCAACGTTGTGAGCAATTTCGTTTATCTGTGGAGGTTTTAGGGTATGTCACCGACAATGATTTATGATGTAATGATAGCCACTGGCGAAACTATCTATATGGTAGTTGCCAGCACATTATTTGCTATTTTATTAGGTTTGCCATTGGGCACACTTCTTTTTACCAGTAGGAGCATCAAACCAAATCCAACACTTAATCGCTTTATAGCTGGATTGATAAACATCAGCCGCTCGATTCCTTTTATCATTTTACTCGTAGCCTTGATTCCTCTTACGCGTTTAATTGTTGGCACGTCGATTGGCATCCACGCAGCTATGGTGCCACTTACCTTAGGTGCGACACCTTTTTTTGCGCGTCTGGTTGATAACGTCTATAAAAATTTACCCACCGGTCTTATCGAAGCAAGTTACGCGATGGGCGCTAACACATGGCAAACGATTCGACACGTACTATTACCAGAGGCCATGCCTTCTTTAGTACATGCTATTACAGTAACTGCAATTACCTTGGTCAACTACTCAGCCATGGCTGGCACTGTCGGTGGCGGTGGATTGGGTGATCTAGCAATACGTTACGGTTACCAGCGTTTTAATGTCAGCGTCATGGTAGCCACAGTATTTATTTTGGTCATTATTGTACAGTTGCTGCAAATGGCCGGCGATCGTTTAGCTCGTCATTTTTTACATAGTTAGGAGAGATTCATGCGTATGATCGGTATAGCAGCCCTATTGCTAACCTTGGTTGGCTGTAACAAACCAGCACCTAATACCTTAACGGTAGGTACAATTTCTGGCCCAGAAACAGAATTGGTTGAAGTGGCGCAAAAAGTAGCCCTTGATCGATATGGAATTACTGTAAAAATCATTGAGTTCAACGATTTTAATCTGCCCAACGAAGCGCTACAAGATGGCAGCTTAGATGCCAATATTTACCAGCATTTACCCTATTTAAAAGCTGCGAGCAAAGCGCATGGCTATGATCTTGAAGCCATTGGCAAAACATTTGTTTATCCAACAGGCATCTATTCTGTAAAAATCAAATCACTGAGCCGGCTGCCTAACAAAGCCATCGTTGCTATACCTAACGACCCTAGTAACGAAATGCGAGCATTGTTATTACTCCAAAAAGCAGGTTTGATAACACTTAAAGACAAACGCCAAAATAACTTACAAGATATTGCGAGCAACCCTAAAAAGCTCCAATTTAAAGAGTTAGACGCAGCCCAACTGCCGAGAATATTGCCGGATGTTGATGCAGCAGTCATTAACACAACATTTGCCATTCCTGCAGGACTTCGACCATCAAAAGATGCCTTATTTATTGAAAACAAGCACTCTCCTTACGCTAATTTAATTGTTGTGCGTCGCAACAGTGACAAAAAAGAGCAATTAGCACTGTTTGTTAAAGCGATGAATTCTAATGATGTAAAAAATAAAGCCCATGAATTATTTGGTGATGCAGCAGTAGTTGCATGGTAATAAAATCAATCGTCAAATCACCCTAAATTCGACGTTAGCCATTTTTATAAAAATAGCTAACGTCCAACTAGACATGCTCTTAATTTTCAGTTAATTATTGGATGCTATAATTCACTGTATTAAAACGTCTTTGACAGAGGCACAAAATGACTAGAGCTGAATCTGAAAATCAACCAAGCACTAAATCCAAATTTTATAGACTTGCTTTGACTGCTTTAAATTGGATGAAATGGACTGCCGACAGTCAATACTCTTATAGTTCAGATGCACTGAATCACTTATCTGGCAAAACCCGTGCAGCATTGGCTGAACCGTTTATTAAAAGTATGGGTTTTGAAAAACATTTACCTACGTCAGCAGGATTTGACACCTATATGCAAGGCCGCAAAGATAGTATCGAGAAATTTACAACGGTTAAAGTAGGTGAAGAAACACTTGCCCAAAAATTAACTGTAACCAACACAACACCAGATGACCTTAAAAACAGCATACAGACAGTTACATCGTCTATTAATGACGCCCTTCAATTAACAGAGAAAACCGCACAATACGACCCTGACAGCAAAAAATACAGCGGAGCACGAGGAGCATTTGAAAAACAACTCACTGAGTTAAAAAACAGTCTTGATGCAACAAACGCCGAATACTCACTCGCAGGACTAACGAACGATTTGCATAAAATTAAAAGCAAAGCAGTATCTGCAATAAAGGAACAACAATCAGCAGAGAAAGCAGCGCTTAAAAATTTATTTAGTGATCCTAACTTTCGCAGTGCTTTAGGGAAAAGCCTCGGCATAAAAACCGATAATGCTACTGCTCTTGAAAATAGTATTAAACCTATAGAAACAAAAATGTTAGAAGAGCTAACATCATCTCACGCCAGTGAATTGAGCGCTTTTGAAAAAAGCATCAATGACCCTATCAATTATATGCATAACAATTTAAAAGCACGCGTTGCTTTCTTGGCGCTGATTGATCCTATTCAACAAAATAATAAATTAATTAGTGAATTAGCTGCAGCATCAGCTGGAGCAGGTATGGATCTTGAACAAGGATTAGTATCTAACAACAAATCAGCTCGTTACAAAAATGTAGATATTAAGGACTTAAAAGAAATTGTTACATTTACAGGTAAAAAAATTACAAAAAATGGTGAAGATAGTTATACGCTATCGCTACCAAACCGTATCTTTTCAACCGCCTACTACCGTGATAGTAATCATAATGTAAAAGCAGATATCATGCTGATTCCTTTAGCATTAAAAGCTCAAGGATTTGAGAGCATCAAAATGACGATTAATCATCCTGACAAAGAATATGCCCGAAAAATTGCACAGATGGCTGTAGAAGCATGTCTTGAGGCTGGTTTTAAACCTGAAGATATTGAAATAACAGTCAATAATGAAGACGTATTTAGTGATAAAAAAGAGCCCGGCACAATAAGAGGAAAATTATTTTCAGATTGTGGGTCACGTTATGACGCGTCTTTACACCAGGCAGCAAAAAATGCTAAAGACTGGGATGATGCCATTAAAAAAAGCCAAGAGGAACCTACCGATGCAGCTAGACAGGAACTTAATGATATGAGAGCTGCAGCACAAACACAAGAAAACGTCGCAAACCATCAACACAATAACATCCCCACAGTCTAAAGCTCATTCTGCCAATCGACCGCCTTAGTACCCACCCTCCTCTCTTTCCCACGCTACACCAAAGAGAGGGGGCAGACGCTATCCCTTGACAAATACCCACAATACACTAGGCTTACTATAAGATAAAAAAGTAGTCACGCATTAAAAAATACAACCCAGCGTTCTGTGCAAGATGCAAGTGTTGCTTACATTGGTGACTATATCAAACGATGAAGCCGACCCTTAAGACGTCATGAAAAAAATAAGGAGTTTTATCATGAAGTGTTACAAACTAATGATAGTCGCGCTACCTCGTGATTGATTTTGGCCATCCATGTCCAAAATCGACTCGCCAACGCGCGAAGTGTTTTAACCGCGACTGTCCTGCGTCCGGCACGTTGCCCTGAACGGGCAAGCGTTTGCCTACCACAATGACTCTACGGTCGCATAAAGATTTTTTAACATCCCTTCGGGCTGATTAAAAAATCGCGACCTATCGCGGACTACGCGCCTCGGCTTTCAGCCTTCCATGGCGCGCAGCGATAGCCTGCTCTTAGGGCTCTTAGTGGCTTGTTGTGCCTGGACAAATCTAGCATACGCCGACAACGATACCCCGTATACCCAGTGCATGAAAACTTGCAACAGCAACACAAACACGTACTTCACCTGCTCCACCAATTGCAACAAATATCTCCATACCTCCTCCACGGGAAACGTGAACGTCGATCCACTGCTGCCTAGCAATCGTCAAAAAACAAAACGCTACTAACACTGACGTAGTCTAATGGAGCATTTAGAGCCTAGTGCAAATTGACAATACATATCATTGTCCTAGTTAACTAAAGTTTAAAAAATTTTCTGTTATTACAGGTCAAACTCTGATATTTTACTATCTTCGGAGCTATTTATAGTTGTTATGGATTACGTAAGCTCCGCCATGGAGAGTGGCTATGAAGGCTAAAGAATTTGATGATGTTGAAAATGATATACCTACCGATTCTCAAGATGAGAGCAACAGTAAAACCAGCTCAACAAAACGGCTAGAAAGACGGCGTCGAATTGAAGAACTCAATGAAGAACGACTACTTCGCCAAGAATTAAGTGAGTTTGAATAATTCTCTTATATTTATATACTACCGTTCATACAACTACATTCTTTGCGACTTAGTGAAGCCCCAGAAAATGGTGCTTCGTTAACAATCCGTACTGCATCGCAAACGCTCGCAATGACGGGAAACGCTATTAATTGGGGGCAAATTAAGCTATCTATTGCCCGCATAAACATCAAAACGGACTGTTTTGCCCTTGATAATTGACGTTGGGGGAAAACAAGGGGCTAAACGTTGCGGCCACTTTACAACAACACGCTGTTTTGCTCGCGTGAGAGCTATCTGAATTAAATCGTGTGCGTCATTATCTGTTCCTATCACTTGCTGCAATGCTTGCATATCTTTCTTAACTAATGCTGATTTTTGACGCATTGGATGCATAGGATCAATATATATTACATCTGGATAATTCTCAGGCAGTAATGACTGCAAATATGCTTTTGCATCTAAGTTCACTATTGTCATTGCTAATAACGATTCAGCAGGCAGTCTACTTAAGCCATCTGCTAGTAATGCAGCCATCACAGGCTGGCGCTCTACCATGGTTACCTCTGCACCGAAACTCGCGAGCACAACAGCGTCTCGACCCCAACCAGCGGTGGCGTCGAGAATACGTAGCCCTTTTGCTGGCTTGCAAGCACGAACTAAACCTTGTTTTTTCCCTGCATCACGACGTTTTTGCCAAACAGCTTGACTAAAATCAACAAATAAAGGAGCAAAATTTTCGACTAATAACACCAGCTTATCTGTGGTCACTGATAACCGAGGCAAATGATGGTTATCAACAATTAAATTTAATTCAGCAGCTAAAGCACACGCACGCTCGGCCATTACACCTGTTTCAAAACCAATGGCAGTTATTGGGTGCATTTCTCCACCAAACGTTGGTTAACATACTGCTCTAAAGAGGTGAACGTTGGAACATGAGGATACGCCGCTAAACAAACACGATCAGTCATTGGCGATAAGACCATAATTGGCAAAGCACCAGCGGCTTCAGCTGCCTCTATATCAGAAACACGGTCACCAACAAATGGAACGTTGGTTAATGAGCACTGAAAATGCTTGGCAATAGTAAAAAGCATACCGGGATGTGGTTTACGACAAGCACATCCTGAGTCCGGCATATGAGGGCAATAGGTAATAAAATCAATACAACCACCTGCCTCTTGCACGCTGGTTAATATTTTTTCATGAATAGCCATTAATTGCGCTAGATTATAATAACCCCGCGCAATCCCTGACTGATTGGTTGCCACCGCCACACGATAACCAGCAGCCGTTAAGCGAGCTATCGCTTCACAACTACCAGGCAATAATAAACACTCATCAGGCGACTTAATATAATGGATTGAGTCCTGATTGATAACACCATCACGATCTAAAATAATAAGTTTCATAATAAAGAAATATCAGCCACACCCTGTAACAAACGCTGCAAGCGCGCTAACAAACATAATCTATTATTTTTAATGGATACATTATCTACCATCACCATGACATGCTCAAAAAAAGCATCAACCGGCTCTCGTAAACTCGCCAATTGATTAAGAATCTTGCCATAATCGCCAACAGAGTAAAGAGGAGCAATGAATTTTTCAACCGCTTCTATATGCAGAAATAAAGCCTTCTCCGCGTCACTCTCTAACAAATTGATATCAACCGATTGCTCTGCTGTTGCTAATGAAGCTTGCTGCAACAAATTATTAACCCGCTTACAGGCTGCAGCTAAACTCACCGCTTCTGGTAAATCAACGAACGCCAGTAGCGCATGAACCCGCTTATCACTATCGAACAACCAATCATCTTGGCATGCACG
>CAZZGV010000047.1:0-10834 GCA_964654255.1 uncultured Legionella sp.
ACCACTCATTTTGAGTACTTCTGCAATCTGATAGCGCTTATGGTACTTTGCTAGTTCCCTAATATTATCTGTGATTTCTTTGGGTAGCATTTCCCCACGATATTTTTTTGATTTTCTCCAAGTGTCAACATTTTTAGCAACATCTTCCACAATATCCGCAATGCTTTTGTTTTTATCATTCAAGGACGTAAAATCAAACTCTAAACATTCATTGTTTTTTGCACTTTGGTAAAGTTCAAAAAATACAGTGTCATTCGAACGTGTTTTAAATGCAAGACACTGTCCAGCTACATGCAAGGGGGTATTATTATTTTTATCACGCATGTTTATAGCTTCTTTAAATTTTCCACTAACTTTTAGGGTCTCGATTGTTGGTCTTCCGCGATGTGAATTGTATTGATATGCTTCTTTAATAATCTGAAAAATAGACGTTGTTGCATCATCATGAGGAACGTACGGACTTGAGTAGGCATCACGAGAGTCTTCTTTTCGATACGTTGAATGCTGCAGAACTACTTTTCTGGCTTCTAGGGCTTCATCTATTGAGGGAAGTTTTTGATTTTTATCTAGCTGTTTATCGGGATGAACCTTAAGAACCAGCTCATTTGCTTTATCTTTAACATCTTTTTTACTGGTGAAATAAGATAAACCTATCATACGTAGTGCTTCATCAAGTGTGGGCATTGTAAATTTCTCCGGTATTGTTTTCTTCAATAATCGACCATTGTGTATATATTTTATTCTGAAATTTGGGTGTTGTAAAGTTAATTTGTTTGAATTTTAAGCGATATTCAGTGTTAAGCTAAAAGTAATGAAAGATTAGTTTATTAAATGCTATCTAGGGTCTGTTGACATTTCACCTGCCGCCTATGTGCCGCGGCAGGTGAAATGTCAACAGACCCTAGTTGATTATGTTTGGTTTTATGGGATTGTTGTTTTGTATTAATCATTCCCAAAGGTTCGGGTCTCATCCTTTTCTTCACTCGCGTCGTTCGTTTGAGCAGGCGAGTCTTTTGTAGATGTTTCTGAGTTTTCACCCAATGCATTTTCTTGAAGCGCGAGAGGTTGAACAGTACTTTCAGGTCCCGGGGTCATTGGTAGAGCAGGGGGCGCGCTTGAAGCTTGTGCTGGTTGATTATTGTTGTCCGCGGCTGTTGTTTGTTGATTATTGTCTTCGGGTTTTGTGTCTGGTTTTTCTTTATCGCTTTTGTCTTCAGTTTTTGTTTCTTTTTTGGTCTTGCTATCACGAAGTGCTACTAGCGCTTCACCCAGCTTTTGGGCGGCCTCCCATTGTGCCATAGTTTCGTCGAAGTAAGAGCCGCTTTTATCAGGGTTTTTTGGGGTGTCCTTATTTTTTTTAGCGGCAGGTTGCTTGTCATTTCCCTTTGTATCTTTTTTTGCATCCTTTTTTTCACCTTTCTTTCCAGCAGCGGGTGCGGGAGTTGGGGCGTTATTTTCTTGAGGCACAGCTGAAGGAGTGGGTGTTTGGGGAGCTGCTTTATTGTTGTTTGGTTCCTGTGTATTTTTGGCCATGATAATTCCTCTATACTTTTCTTAATTATAGACCCATTATTAGTGCTAGAACTAAAATAATTGATCGCTAGCTATAATGCACTTGTCTTTGATGGGTTCATCATAAGTAAAAATGCAACCCTAATGATGAGGTTATGTTAATTTTTACAGTTAATTTGCAAAATAATAGAACAATTTTCAGATTATAGGTTAATTGGGGGCTAGTTTTACTCTAAAAGATATATCGTAGTGTGCGTTATGAAGAAGAGGAATAGCTATGACTATAGATGATTTTTGCTATATGTGGCGCGGTAAACAACAAGAACAGCTGGCTAGTGAGCACGTTTATTTATTAAATCCCGTTAGCATACAGGGACAAAAGAATGATCATGCTTTACTTTTATTTCATGGTTTTTCTTCGTCTCCAGCGGTTTACCGTCAACTCATCCCATTACTTCCAGCGTATGATGCGATAATTTGTCCAGCATTGCCAGGTCATGCGGAAAGTATTGCTGCCTTTAGCTTAGTAAAAGCCTCACAATGGGTAGCGGCTGCTGAGCAAGCGTGTGCGTTGTTGATGAAAGAATATAAACAAGTTGATGTTTTAGGTTTGTCATTGGGAGGGTTGTTAGCGTGTCATTTAAGCCAACGTTTTGATTTGCATCATCTTTACCTGTTGGCCCCGGCGCGTGAGTTGCAGTTAAATAGTTCATTTGCACTGATGCTGGCAGGCCTCCTTCAACGGTTGGGTTTTAAGTATGTGCGTAATCGAGCGGGTAATTTATGTTCGGAGCGTTATAACGAGCTTACTTATCGACAATTACCGATTGTTACCGTGATTGAAATATTGACATTAATCCAGCAATTTCATTTTATACCGCCTAGGTGCCCAACTGACTTGTTTCTCGGGCGTTTTGATAAAGTTGTTAACAGTGCTATGGTAGAAAAACGGTTCGCTGGTGTATCAACGACGACCATCCACTGGCTAGAACATTCAGCGCATGTTTTGCCACTGGACAGTGATCTTGACACAATGGTGGCATGTTTACAGCAGAATTTTGTAAGTAATACATAGGCAACGTCAGGGACGTTGCCTAATGTTAGCTATATTATTTACTTATTATATTGATTATATTCTTGTATAAATGGCAATCCTAAATCACGCATATCCAATACAGCACCGTTATTTGCCATGAAATCTGTTTTCATTACTGGGATATTAAAAAATTGAATGTCACTAGCATCTTTAGCAAGTGTATGTTGACGCTTTACTGCTGAAACTTCTGCCACTGATTTATTATGAGTTTTAATAAATGCCCGCTCAGCGCGTAAATATCGACCTTTAAATTGTGATGTTCCCCATAATTCAACATCAAGGTGTTCAACGACACCGGCTAATTGAATAAAGGATTGACCTCTACCACGCACGGTGAGAACTTTACTTTTCACCCAATAAAGGGTTAGCCAACTGTTATTATCAATATCCAGGGTAGATAAATTTACAATACCTGATGTTTTGATACGTTGTTTACCTGAAAATTTAGCCATTAACAGAGGGCTTTTGATGCCACTAATCTCGGTCGTGCCATCGCCACTTAATTCAAATTTACGCAGGCCAAGAGCACCGCTTAATGTGGTGTTGCCTTTATTATCAATCACAAGATCAAGCAAGCTGGTGTGTAAGCGACTACCTGTAATCGTCCCTGTGCCGTGATAGTCAAAGGTATTTAAATAACGACCATAAATGTCAGCTTGCACACTGAGGTAGCGTGGGTAAGTTTTGCTAAGAGAGATATGTACAGTATCATTTTTTATCGTTGTGACAACGTGAGCTAAATCACGTGGGTCTCCAGATAAAACAATATGCGGATGAGCGTATCCTGTATGTAAGCGTACATTAAATTTACCATCCACATAAACACGAGTAACGGCAGGAATTTGTAGCGTTTTTTTGCTGTTATGAGGTGGTGGAGGCACGGGATTGGGATGCATCAATTCATAAGAGGACTTAGGGCAGCCAGTCGTTAAAAGCACCAAACATGTTAATAAAAGGGACCGCAAAAACATAAAGACTGCTCCTTGTGCAAGAATCTATTACATTAGAGGAACTTTTAAGATTGTGCAACTATGAAAAATAGTTCGATTGTTGATGTGTCGTGTGTTTCTTTTAGGCGACCGTGGGACAAATATAGGTTCCTAATAGGAAAAAAAAGCCTAAAAAGATATAAGCAACGACCGCAATCCAAAATGCCCCTGGTTCTTCATCGCGTAATATGGTGCGTTTGAAGTAGGTTTTACCTGAAATAAGAGAAAAAAATCCACACAATAAAAAAATATTGCCTAGAAAGCGTAATATGCCAATATGGTTAGGTGACACTTTACAGAATGGCGTGGTTGTTATCATAGTGGTCCTCTATTAATGTGTGTTGTCGTGGGTCAATAGATTAAATTTTTCATTTAGTAAACAAATTAAACGAGATAATTTTTTTATTAAAAAGACGCATTATTAAATCAGGGCAATAGTCGTTTGATTGGCTGAAGCTGATAGATTGTTCGTGGTTGATGAAGTTAATCAACTCAATCTCTTCCTGTGATTCTAGGTGTTTATTTAGGAAACTTCGCTTATATATTAAGTTCATTCCTTTGGATGTTGTTTCGATAATCTTAATCATTTTAGATAATGTCACTTTAATATTTTTTAACAGGGCATGATCTATGCGGAGTAATTTTCTATGGTAATAACAGCGGTCAGATTTCGAGAGTAACGCTAATGATATAGATTCATCTTGGGATTGAGGGTGAAAACACTCATAGTGAGTTGCAATACTCACAATATTTTCGTCGTCGCGAATATCTGTGTAGGCTCTTATTAAGTTAGATAGTAAACGTTGTAAAGCGTGTTCCTTAGACGTTTCTTGAATGACGATATATTCTCTAGGCAAGACACCGCTGTATATAATCATATGATTTGTAATATGGCATGTTTTTTTGGAGATATTTTTTGTTTGCTCAACGATGAAGGTCAGCAGTTGTTGGTTATTAAGGTTTAATTCACAATCAGTAACAGTAGATAAATAAGTGATTTTTTCGAGTAAAAATTGATTAACTTGTTCTTTGGATAGTGGGGTTATGGTGTCTGTTACTTTTTCATTGCATAAAACAAGTCTTGTTCGAACTGGAAGAGCATAATGATTGGAGCACGAAAGCCAATAAAGAGCGACGTTGGCCCAGTAAAAAAGGGCATCCAACATGTCGTTACGGGCTTCAGATAAAATAGCTTTATCAATGGCATAATTCATGGAATCAAATGTTGTAAAGCCGCCACCACTGAGCTGATCGTATGCTTTTTTATAATAGTCGCTCGCAAGGTCGTAATTTTTTGATTTTTTATATAATCGTGCAATATTCATTAAAACCACATGATGTAAGGCTGTGGAATGGATGTCATGGTTTTGAAGGTAATCAAGTAGTTGCGTTTCTAATAAAAATGCGGTGTCTGTATCTCCTTTGATGAGAAGGAATAGCGCGTATAGGTTTAATTTATAAATGGAGTTTTCATCGGTTATTGGCATGTTAATGCTAATATTTGCTTGTTGAAAAAATACGCAGGCCATGTCTAGCTTGCGAGTCAAGGTTGCTGCAAATGCTCTAATAAAATAGAGGTGTTCTATTCGATCGTGACTAATAAAATTAAAGTGCTCAGGGAATAATGCACCGTTTATTTTGTCGTGTTGATGCGATAAAAACCGTATGATTTGTAAATGTACAAAAAGCTCTTCTCGCACCATGTCTTGTAAATTTGTTTGTTCTAATAAATATTCAATGAGTTGACAACCCAAGGGATAGGCGCCAGATTTTAAGCAACACCAAGCGTAACTTATAATACATCCAAGGTTTGATGGAGACGTATTTAAGGATGCATTATATGGGTATCCTAATGTATTCAATAATTGATAGCGTTGATTTTCTAATTGTTTTGCTTTTTTAGCATGGTTTATGCTGTTAACAAAACGCTTGGCATGTCGATAATGAATAACCACATGTTCTCTTTCTTGTAGTTTGCGAGTTAGGCCTTGCAATGCTGATATTTTATTCGGTGAGACATAGAAAAAAACCTCAAGATTACTAAGTTGCTTGGCTAAAAATAAAATTGTGAAAAAATTATCAATTGTTAATACATTGTCGCCGAGATCAACATGAACTGCTAGGCTTGTGATCGCACGCTGATTTAACAGCGAATGGATGATGTCCATTGCCTCTTGAGCCCTGATAGCCGTTGGGTCGCCTACTGAGTCATCTATATTGACCCAATCATTGATAGTGTTCAACTCAGTAACAGGTTTGAATATTAATTGAGTCAGCATGGTGTGGTTTTCAGATAGTTGCGCTGCAATATCTAGCACCCCTTGGAAAGGACACAAAAGAATTCCGTTTAAATTCATGACGACGTTCATACTCATTGGTCACCTAATAATAAATTAGTTTAGGGGAATGGCAGCTTTTCTAAGTACGCATTATCTGGTGTTATATTTAATTTTTGAGCGTATAAATTATTCAGGTTAAGCGTCTTGTTTAGAGACATATGTGAAAAAAAATCAGGGCTAAAAATTTTTGTAAAATGCAATGGCAGGGATTTCTCGTAATAATGATAAAAATAAACGTTAGGCGTAAGTTGTTGTAAGCCTAATAACATATCTTGAAAACTATAGGTTGGTAGTGTCAGTAGATCATCTGCCGTATTTATTTTAAATGCCTTGATGTTCTCTAGAAATGGAATGATTAATTTAGTGTTGGCAGTATTATACGTGGTGAATGCTAGATGATAGCCCGCCCCTGGTTTATTTTCGAGATTGGTTGGCTTAAATACCGCACTGTACAAAAAAGTATAGCATTGATAGAGCTCTTCAAATGCGGAGGTTAGTGCCTCTGACAACGAGGATGCGCTTTTGGAGCCCACGGAGTAATGCACCGCATCAGTGCTGCAATGGGCAAAATAGAACATAATGACACTATACCCTGGTAAGTGATTGCCATTTTCAAAAATATAGATATCTCCATTGTCCAGTAATTTTTCAACTAAACAATCGTATGGGGACAACTCTTTTAATAGTTGGGGATTAATGGTGTAGCGATAGGTTTTGGACACCCAGCTTCCAACGAGGGATTGTCTTTCTAAAAACTCAATCATTGATTGGTATAATGCTCTTTCTTTGGTGATATGAGACGCACAAGCACAGCTGTCGGTAACATTAAGAAATGTTGTGTCAGCTTTAACACCATGGAGACTAATTGCGTTAAAAAAATAATCACATGGGGTCTCGTCAAATAGATTATATACATTTGTAAACGTAAATTGATGCTCAGTAAATGTGCTAGAAGCATTTTCATTACAAAGTGAGCGTAATTTTTTTTGATGAGATTCTGGTTGAATCTCAGTTAATTTTTTTTTAGATGTGATCGGCACGGAGGTAAAGAAATGATTACGCTCATAATACTCACCAAACGCTTTTTGAGTCAGTTCAAGACCGAAACCGGTACTTCCGCCATAAGATACAACGCCATTCAGAATAATAGATCGAGGAACAGAGAGCATGCCTTCACTGCTTAAGCTAAATGCAGTTGGGTGTTGTAAAGAGGCATGTTTAGTTTTAATTATGGAGGTTTTTAATAATTGATTTAGATTGCTCATGATGCACTGTATCCAAAAAATTGCATGGTCATTGGCATATATGCGCCATGATCTAAATCTAAGGCATAAAGCATTTCTTGATCACTAAATGTAGACCAAACTGTATTTCTTAATTCTAGCGCTTGTGAGCAAATTGTTGCTTGTTGATACATAGATCCTACTTCCATCAATGCATGACGATAGCCCCTATAACGGTACTTAAAGAGGGCTTTACTAATATTGACGAGATACAGTATGCCTAAACAAGGTAAGTGATTATTGGGTATGCATCCATGAATGAGTTTGTCATAAAAATAATCAATGGACATGGATTTGATTAGCTGTAATTTTTTGCTGACAGGTCTGAAGTGATAGCAACCCTCTAAGTGACCTTCAAAATGATTGATTCGTTCTTTGAATAAAAAAATCAAAGGTTCAACGCAATACAGGCCTCCTGCGGAAGGATAAGGTCTGGTGTCTTTGTTAGGCGAAAAGCTATCGATCAGCAAACGTTGGATGTCTGAAAAATTAATTTTTTTATCATTAAATTTAGAGATAGACGGCATTCGTCTTGTTGTTGGCACGCCACTTTTGCAGTCAATATCGTGTTTGTGAAAAGGCGAAATTTCTGTTTCAGTAAACTGTACTTGATTGAGCAGTAATGAGCTCATATTAGTGATGCTTAAATTTCCATAGGTCATAAAGGATATGGTTTCTCTAGCATATGTTTTTAGTATTTCGAGGTAAACGTTTTGATCAAGATATGAATCTAGCTGTGCGTTAATAAATGGTTTTTTCTCAGTGGTATTCATCTGTTAAACCAATTCAGGTAGGTTTATTTTTGTTAAATTTAGCTTCATATCATACTCAGAAAAAGGAGAGTGAATTGCTACCTCACGGTGAACATTAAAACTGGTTAAATCAACATGCCAAAACCAATTTATTTGATCAAGCGGAGTAGGTGATGACCAAAAATGAGTGAACTGTGAAACAAACTGGTAGAGTGCGTAGGCGACAAATCCTTGTTGGCAAGGGTTTATTTTGGGTTCAGGGAATTTATCAACATTGTTATTGACCATGCTGCGGTAGAACAATAGCCAATTATCTTTAGTAGCAGGTAATTCGCTATTAAGGTATGCCATCAGTTGGTGTAAATTTGAAACATGTGTTGGCAACCCGCTACCATTAAAATACAGGTTATCGATTAATAAAATGTTATGTATAATGCCTGCCGTAACCACATAAACATCGTTGGGCAAATGATGATAAAGACGTTTAAAGTCATGGCTTGAATAATTACTTCGATAGAAAATTAATAACGATCCTTTTGCGTAATCAACGACATCTTCAGAAATAACGGCGACGTTATATCGGTCTTTTAAAGAACCAGTTAAAAGGGTGGAAACCAAGCTATCATCTACGTTAATGTAAATGGTTGAAAATTTTTTTGATAGCAATGGTCGAAGTATATCAAGCTGATTAATAAGGATTTTTTTTAGTTGGTCAATGTTGATTTTAAATCGCGTTGCTAGCAATGATAATTCATCTTCAGATAATTCTAGTTTATCTTTTTCTTGCAGTTCTAAGAGTATTTGATGAAGTATGTGGTTAGATATTTTCGCGGCTTTACTGTCACTGTGTATGTAAATATCTGATTTAACAGTATTTATTTGATAGTTATTAATGATATACACGACTCGAACTCCATTTCAAGCAAAAAAATCTTAGAACCAAACCATGGTCGATGACGATTCTATGCTCTCTATATAGGAAAAACAATATAAAATCACATAATCATTTGTTGTCCATCATCATGGTTTAACTGTCTAAATATAAAGCAAGAAAATAATGTAATAACACCTACAGTAAACAATGTGCTTTGAAAAATAATCGGCTTATGTGTTAAATGATTCGAATATAAGATTGAAAAAAATTCGATCAATAGGGCGCTTACCCCAACCCCAAGACTTTGTGAAATTTGTTGCGTAGTTCCCATAATACTACTAGCGGCACTTAGATTCTCTGGGGTGATGTCTGCGTACGCCAATGAATTCATTAGACCATATTGCAATGCCACAATAAATCCATAAAAAAACGTCAATAAACCAATGGTGAAAAGGGATGTATCAGCATTGATTATAATGAAGCTCCATGCTGATAAGCCCACCAAAAGCGTGTTGCTGATTAACAGTCGTTTGTATCCATAACGACGTAATAAAGGCAAGTATAGCGGTTTAGCAATGACAACACCAATGGCTGTAGGTGCCAATAGCATGCCTGATAGCTCTGATGAGTAACCGAGACCAATTTGTAATAATAAAGGTAGTAAAAATGGAATGCCGCCAAAACCTAGTCGTGACATTAAATTACCAATAACAGACACCTTAAAGGTCTTTAGTTGTAGCAATTCAATTCTGACTATTGGGTATTGTTGATATTTAGAATGCTTGATATAAGCAACGAGTAAAACAACAGAGAACACTATAGTGCTTAAGCCTATAGAACTATTTAGTGTGCTTTCACTCAAGGTAGATAATCCAAGAGTGCAGCCTGCTAATCCTCCGCCGAATAATATGAAGCCTAGGTAATCAATGGGAGGGACGGTGTGTTGTTGATTATCTTTAATCCAATAATAGGCTAATACAATAGCTAACAAGCCTACGGGAATGTTGACCCAAAAAATCCAATGCCAGGAAAAATGGTGTGTGATAAACCCACCAATAACTGGTCCTAGCATCATTCCTAATGCTCCCACAGTAACAACACGGTTCATCATGGGGATTAAGTGTTTTTTACCGAACGTGCGAAAAATGATGAGCCTGCCAACGGGCAAGCCAAGTGCACCTCCCAGTCCTTGAATAAAACGGGCAATAACCAGTTCTGTTAAATTATGTGAGAATCCGCACCATAACGATCCAAGCACAAACATTGATAAAGCCGTTATAAAAATGTGTTTTGAACCAAATTTGTCTGCAAGCCAACCACTAATTGGTATAAAGATAGCTAAACTCAAAAAATAGCTAATCAGCGCCATTTTTAAATCGATGGGTTCGACGGATAGGCTTTGTGCAATAGTTGGTATAGAGGTGTTAATAATGGTGGTATCAACAGCCTCCATTAAAAAAGAAAGTGATATTACAAAAGGTAGCATTTGTTGTGTGTTTATTTTTTTAGACATGAAGGACCTGCGGATGTTTAATGTCACATTTTATCTATGTTGTCTACGTACCTAGCTTGCTTCAAATGAAGGCAGAGGTACGTAGAAAAATAGGGGTGATGTTGAACATCCTCTTTTGGGGGACTTAAAAATTAGTTACTACTACAGCAGCAGCATGAAGCCAATGACACATCTGCAGGTAACGTTTCATCAAACAGAATTTCAATTTCAATCGTATTTAGTTCTTGGTTGTCCATTAACAAATCTCCATTTTATTACAGAAAATACAACTAACATTAATTTTAAACTGCTTAGTTAAACTATCACAAAGGTAGTGCGTAGTTAATCCCTAAATTAACGTTTATATGCCCGTTTGTATAATATGACTGCTCTGGAATTTGATAAGCGACATTGGCACGTAAATTGAACCTGTCTGATAGTTTATACATACCAACTGCTTCGACCAGAGGATCTAGTCTGGTGCGGCCTGGGTATGC
>CAZZGV010000048.1:0-10756 GCA_964654255.1 uncultured Legionella sp.
CATATATTGTAGAGAAATTTCTATTTATTAACCGGTAGATAAATGAAAATTAAAACTCGTTTTGTCTGTAATCAATGTGCTTCTGTTTTTTCACAGTGGGCGGGGCAGTGCACGCAATGTGGTGTTTGGAATGCAATCAGTGAGGAAAGTGTGGTTCCTGTGAGTAAAAATGCCCGCTCAGGAAGTTATGCTAATCAACGGTCAATTGTAACGTTTGTAGACGATGTTGTTTTGGATTGCGAAGTTCGTATGGATTGTGGTTTGTCTGAACTAAACCGTGTATTGGGTGGTGGTTTGGTTGATGGATCTGTCGTATTAATTGGCGGTGATCCAGGTATTGGCAAATCAACATTGCTGTTACAAACACTGGCTAATTTATCATTGCAACAAAAAATTTTGTATGTCACGGGTGAGGAATCATTGCAGCAAGTTGCCATGCGGGCGAAGCGGTTGCAATTACCATTGGCCGGGTTGCGTTTATTGGCTGAAACTCAAGTTGAATCGATTATTGCTCATGCTCAAAAAGAACTACCGCGTGTCATTGTTATTGACTCCGTACAAACTATTTTTACTGACACCATTAGTTCAGCGCCCGGTGGTGTTAGCCAGGTTCGTGAAGCAGCTGCGCAATTAGTACGTTTTGCTAAAATGACACAAACTGCTGTATTTTTAGTAGGTCATGTTACTAAAGATGGCGCGCTGGCGGGGCCCAGGGTATTAGAGCACATGGTGGATTGTGTTCTTTATTTCGAAGGGCAGAGTGATAGTCGTTTCCGTGTTATTCGTGCGATAAAAAATCGTTTTGGTGCTGTAAATGAGTTGGGCGTGTTTGCAATGACTGATCGTGGTTTAAAGGAAGTCTCTAATCCTTCCGCGATATTTCTATCACGCCAACCAGAGCCAATACCCGGTAGTGCCGTAATGGTTACCTGGGAAGGAACGCGTTCAATGTTGGTTGAGATACAGGCATTGGTAGATGAGGCGGCAGGCTCGCAATCTAAGCGTGTTACAGCGGGTCTTGAACACAATCGTCTAGCTATTCTATTGGCCGTATTACATCGTCATGGTGGTATAGCGACGTTTGATCAGGATGTATTTATTAATGTTGTGGGTGGGGTAAAGGTCACGGAAACCGGCAGTGATTTAGCCTTGTTAGCCGCAGTAGTTTCAAGTTTGCGAAATCGAATTTTTCCAAGTGACACGATTATTTTTGGTGAAATAGGGCTTGCAGGTGAAATAAGACCGGTACAAAGTGGCCAGGAACGCTTGAAAGAGGCGGTTAAACACGGATTTAAGCGAGCGATTATTCCGTTTGCTAATGCACCTAAGCAGCCATTAGGAATAGATGTAGAGCCAGTAAAACATTTGCAGGAGATGCTGGGTTTTCTATAATTAATTGAAGCTAATGTAACGAGGTCTGGAGCTTTTTTTGGGGGGGCTCATGCATCATTTAGTTGGGTAGGTGAAGGCCTCATCATCTTTAGTTTTTTCTTCATCTCGAACAACTTGAATTTCATTTTTGTATTTATTTATTATGTCTTGATTGTTTTTTTTAGATTGAAGAAGCATTATTGCTTCTTCATCATACTCGTCTCTAACGTCAAGTCCACTTTCTTCATCGCCATAACCAGAGTCCACTGAGTCTGTTCTTTCCTTTCTGGAATCAGCTTGTGAGCTTATAAGATTTTTTTGTCTCATTGGTTGTAGTTCGCCATCATTTAGTATTTTAAAACGTAGTTCGGAACCAATCTGATTTGTTGTACCATAATTTTGCAGTAGATACTCATCAAGATCGATCGTTGATTTTTCATTAGCGATTATTTTTCTCAAGGAGAGGATGTTCTTGCAGTGATTAATTTTTTTTTCAACAGCTGGTGTGAGGAGATCGTCTTTACTAAAGCTACGTTTAACATACATTTTTATATCTTTAGGGATGCTGTCTTCACGAAATGTGCCAGCCATACCAGATAATTTTTCTGGTTTAATTGCTTTTTTTATGAGGTTTGAGCCGTGTAGTAATGATTCTTTTGTTTTCTTTACGTCCATACTTTGTGTTTCTGGTTTAAAAAACACACTTAATGAGCTATCTGGATTTTTCATTAAGCCAAAGGTGTGAGTAGTAAATTTCCACGCAAGGGGGATCTTAGTTTTATCAATTCCGAAACTTCTTTCGTCTTCCTTGGCCAGAAACTCATTATAATGAGTCGATGGTCTTGAGTAAGCAAGGTCTCTATTTGCATTTCTATTACCAACGACTCCTTTTAAAAATTTTGCAGATAAACTACTGTTATCTGATTTGGCTTCACCTTTTAGGTAAGAATATATGCGTTTTGTAGCCTCATCGTTTTCACCCTCAAGATTAAACATGCCTTTGCTAAAAGGGGTGTTTTGTTTAAATGATTCCTTTATTAGGTACCAGTGTAGAAAGGCTGTGTTATCGCTTTTACTTTGACTAGGATAATCGCTTTCTTTGCCTTTTATAACAGCTTCAAGGAACTGTTTTCCTTTCTGAGCGAAATTTTCAGCTTCTTCTAATGTTACGCGCTGACTCCGACAGTGGGCATTTAGGTATTGCCCCATTGTTTTGATAGTAGATACATTAGCTTTTTTACCCACAATACACACCTTAACATAGATATTTTTGAAATATTTATATACATTATGTTTTATTATAGTGCATTTTTTGTATTTTTTGATCGCGAATTCTTGCAATACAAGTGGTTGAGTTTTTATAAGGGTCTGTTTGGAGGGGGCCTATAGTGTCTTTTGACACCATGTGACTATAAATTATGCATCAGCACTAAAATATATTTCCATAGTAGTGGCCGCTTATTAGTTAATCTTTTCGATGAGTAAACAGTAAATCAACGCCACTGGCTGTATCACTGGCATTAACTTGGATACTAAAAAATTTATTTAATAAATATTTCAAGGTTAATACGTTGCTGTCTGTTTGTAATAATCCAATATTGTAACTTACATAAATACGCTTAGTTAGGGATTTGCCTACGACTAATGTAGTTTTATCGGTAGCTTGGTTGGTTTGTTGATTGTAGAGCGTATTGCTTTGTATATTAAAATCAACACCTATTTTTTGTTTTAACTGATCAAGAAGTTGCATGCCTTTGGTGCCTGAATCAAGGTTCATCGATGAAATAGCAGCTAGCAGTAATTGTCCGCCTGATTTATTGGCTTGGCTTGCAGGTTTGCCTAAGATCAGCATGGATAAAATATCAGATTGCGAAAGGTTGGCTGGAACAGAGAATAATTTAATTTTATTCGAGTTTAAGCGCCCATTGATTTGGATGCCCACCGTAGTTTTATTACCAAAATCAATAGGCTCTAGGTTCTCAGCATTAAATTCAGGACTGGAAAAATCATTAGCGCTATGATTAAACTTGCGAATGGCTCGAATATTAATACCGGGGTTATCTATTGGGCCGCCGGTAAATAATAGTTGGCCTTGTTCAATATTTAAATCTTGTCCATATGCGTGATATTTACCTTTTCGTATCGTTAACTCGCCCATTGCACTCATTGGGTTTTTAGGTTGTTGCTTGACTTGTATGGTCCCCTCAAGGAAGCCTCGTAATCCTTTAATATCAAGTGCTACTTTTTCTCCCATTTTTAGTTGTACGTTGGTGGTGATATTGAATGGGTTAGGTGATTTAGCTGTTTCCCCGTTTATGAACACGACATCATCAGGTAAATTTACGGAGTCTCCAAATGAAATTGGTTTTAATTGTGCGGATGGAATAAGAATAGTGCCATTTATATTGAGTGAGTGAGCGTCTAATTTTATGGCTAATTGTGGTGAAACGTTAATCGTGTATTGTGCGGTTTTTATGATTGGAAAATCTTCACTTTGTAAGTTTAATTCCCCTGTTATATGTGGTGAATACTCGCCTTGCCCTTTTAAGGTAAGCAAACGCTCCCCGGACATAATAGAGCTTTCTGCTTGCCAATGATTGTTGTTGGTATGAAGCGTAGCTTGAATGGGACTTAACACTAGGCCAGATTTGGGTATTGATAAACTGCCATTGGTAAGGAGAAGGGCGCCGGTTATAATTGGTTTGGCAAGTGTACCTTTTGTTGTTAGATCTATATTTAATTGGCCGTGAAGATGCTCGACAGTTTTGTTTGTAGTTTGTAAAAAATCGAGTGTATTGGCATGTAAGCTTAATTTTCCATCAATAGCCTGATTGGTATTTTTAGTGTTCAATCGAAATGTTGGTATGCGTAATGCTAGTTCAATTTTTTTTTGTGCATCGATAGTGAGTGTACCCTTGGCTTGTAGCGCTTGTGGTGTAATAGCAACAAGCAGTTCGCCGCCTTTAAACGCGAGCGTGGACATCGGACTGCCCTCGGGTAATTGGTAGGTTCCTGGATTAACAATTAAATTTAGCGTTGCATTCTGTGCGTTATTTAATACAGCGCTAGCAAGAATGGTTGTTTTAAGTTTTTCCCCAGTTAAATGTAACGTACTTTTGATGTTAGCTTGTTTATTTTTAATACGCGCAGTCATTTGCCATTCTGCTAGCATTGGTGCTTCAATGCTAGCATGTGACTCAACTAACATATCCAGCAAGGTGCCTTTTATTGTAATGTTACCTTGACTACTTGCTATTGGCATCGGTGCTTTGCTAGGTAATTTTGCGTTATACCAATTAGCATGGCTGTAAATATCAAGACCATCTTTTAATGTGCCATCTATATCGCCATGCATAGGTCCATTGAAACGACCTTGCCAATGATAACGCGTTGTATTTCCCGTAACGTTAATAGTGCCTTGTAAACCTTGACCTCGATCTAGTGGTGTAAATTTTAATGTTGCTGATAAGGCATACGGTGGGGTTGATTGACCGCTAGCTGCTAAGGATAAGTGTAGTTTCATGTAATTGGTTGATAATTGATTGATTATCCATTGGTTATGGTTGAGCGAACCATTTAATTGAAAGTTGGTAACTTCTTGTTTGATGTCTTGATGTTGAATACTTACACGATTGATAGCTAATCGATTTATCTGCAGATTTCCAGGTAGCTTTATAGGATGGTGTGGCTTTGTTGTGAGATTCGTACGAATTGATAGTGTATCTGCACGAAAATTAGTGATGGTTAATTGGTGGCGTAATAGTGAGGGCAATAACCAATGCATGTCACCTTTAGTGATACGCACATGTAATCTATCATCGGCATAGGTTAAAGCCGTAAATGAGACATGTTGTGCAAGTGACCCTGTGACGTTGTACGCTTGTATTTTTCCCGGAATAAACAGATTAAGCACTCGTAGGGTTGTATGCAATCCTGGCGTTGTTGTAAATAAAAATGCAACTAACGTTGATAACGTTATGAATAAAAAAACGACGCTGTATGCAATGAATTTTAAATGCTTCATAGAGGTTCTCTAAAGATCAGGCCCCATGTTAATGATCAGTTTGGGCGAACGCCCAACAAAGCCAAAGCGGCTATCAACAGCTTGGGCGACACCAACTTTGATAGGACCTATGGGGGATACCCACATTAAACCAACCCCTATATCAAATTTGAATTTAGTTAAACTGGGCTTATAGACGTTACCTTCGTCAAAAAAACCAACCAAGTACCATTTTTTAAAGGTTTCTTTTTGTAATTCTATGCCACCATAATTTAAAATTTTACCAGGTCCTAAGGAGTTGTAACTATACCCTTTAAGGTTTGTAGCGCCACCTAATAGTTGGGCAAGTGATAAAGGGATTTGATCAACATTGTTAATGTGGGTTATGCCTTGGATTGTATGGAGATAGACGCGAGTTCGGAGAGCATCAAATGTAAGAGCAGCTTTTGCATCGATAGATGCCTGGGCCATATTAATTTGAGATAACACGACTTTACTGGCAGCTAAGCCATTAATGGTTATATTGTAGCCCGAAGGTGAAAATAGTTGGCCCGATGTTTTGCTCCATGTGAAGACGGCTTTGGGATAGAGCATTGATTTTTTTAATTTATTTTGGTCTGTATAGTTATAACTTTCAAACAATTCATTGATGGATAAAAGGCGTTGATAATTCGTTATGATGTGTTGTTGGGCCACGGACAGAAGCAGGGCGTTACTGTAGCCGCTATTATAATTTAATGTAGAAAGGCTGCCCCCAAGGCTATATTTATCTGTCATGGGATTATACCCTGGAATGGTATATTGCGTTTGCAACGCATTTTCTGTGAAGGATCCTTGAACTAGTGCATCAAATTTATGACCGTAGCGATTCACGGGAACAACATGTAGCCCTGCCAGCCCACGAGGCCCTGTATCAGTGCCATAGCCTGCGCCTAATGTGTAGTTGATGCGTTTAACGCGTTGAAAGCTCACATCAATTGGCACATCACTAGCGTCCTGTATGAGCGGTTTCACATTTACGTTGTTGAAATATCCGCTACCAGATAAATTAGAATTTAATGCTAAAATTTGCTCAGTAGAATAAGGCTCTCCTGGTTTAAACGGTACATAACGACGAAGTAAATTAGGTGAAATATAGGTGGGGTCAAAATGTAATTGGCCAAAATAATATTGAGGTCCTGTATTGAATATAAGTTTGATGGTTGCGGTATATCGCTGTTTATCAATTTGTATTTCAGATGTTTCAAATGCTGCATGCAGATAGCCTAAATGTTCGGCTGTGGTCGATAAACTGTCTTTGGCATCTTCATAACGTTTTGTGTTTAGTGGTTGGCCTGCTTTAATAGGTAGTTCGCGCACGGCTTTTTTCATTTCTGGTTTTGCGGCTCCTTCACCGATGATATTAACGTGTAAGGAGGTAATTAACATTTGAGGACCGGGAAGTATATGAATGGATGTTGCCCTGGGTCCTATGGATATGTGAGGTCTAAAAAATCCATATGGGTAGAGTGCTTTTTCAACTTGTTGCCGTACCTCATCAGATTGCTCATTTGAGATGGGTTTATCGTTGTATAATTCGATCAAACGATGTTGCACGTTTAATAATACATCGCCAGTAACACCGCTAATTTGAAAATGATTTAGATTAACAGCGCCTAGTAATGGAATAAAAAAGATAAGAGCTAAAAAGCGGTAGAATTTATTCAATGACGGCCTCTAATGCCTTTAGGCGATAAATCAGTTCTAACGCTTCACGAGCAGATAAATTATTGGCATCTATCGTTGCAAGTTCGTTTAACACAGTTGATGGGGGTAAGGTGATGGATTCGCAAACGGAGTAATCAACAGAAGGCTGTTGTTTTAAATGTTGGTAAGCAAGTTTTAAAACATCACTAGGAATCCCTGCTAATGCTGCGACCTCCAGCCCATAGCTGCGACTGGCATGCCCATTCTCTACTTTATATAAAAATACAATACGTTCATTCGCCAAGGTTGCTTGTAAATGGACATTGCGGATACATGAAAACTCATCAGGCAGCGTGGTCAATTCAAAATAATGTGTAGAAAATAACGTATATGCTTTAATTGTATTAGCAAGATAAGCACAGCTTGCATAAGCTAATGCCATGCCATCGTAAGTACTTGTTCCACGCCCAATTTCGTCGATTAATACTAAGCTCTTTGCAGTTGCTTGCCTTAAAATATGCGCAGTTTCCGTCATTTCCACCATGAAGGTAGAGCGGCCAGCGCTTAAGTCATCACTAGCACCTATGCGTGTAAAAATTTTATCAATAGGGCCTATACGAACATTCTCGGCCGGAACAAAACTGCCAATGTGTGCTAGCACTATAATCAAGGCATTTTGACGCATATATGTTGATTTTCCGCCCATATTGGGGCCCGTAATCAGCAGTGTATGTTGAGATGGCTGAAGGAATAGATCATTTGCAATAAATTGTTCTTGTAAGATTTCTTCAACCACGGGATGCCGGCCATT
This sequence comes from uncultured Legionella sp., assembly GCA_964654255.1. GTDB lineage: Bacteria > Pseudomonadota > Gammaproteobacteria > Legionellales > Legionellaceae > CAZYME01. Next base: position 7,872 of record CAZZGV010000048.1, read on the forward strand.
GTGTATCTCGATACCTGCTTTTTCAACCAATTGCGGGCAATGCCAGTTCAGTTGCTGTGCGCGTTTTGCAAGATTGTTTAGCACGTCAATTAAACCCAGAGCATCTGCCAGTTGGGTAAGTTCAGTGATAGATTGGTGAAGTAGATTTAATATGTTCTCATACAGCCATTTTTCGCGGGCTAAAGCCTTTACTTCAGCGGATAGTACTTTTTCCTCAAATGCTTTTAATTCTGGCGTGATATAACGCTCAGCATTTTTTAATGTTTGTTTACGCTGGTAATGAACAGGAACTTTTTCGGATTGAGCACGCGATAATTCAATGTAATATCCATGGACTCGATTAAAGCCAAATTTTAGTGAAGACAAACCTGAGCGTTGTTTTTCTTCGCGTTCTAAGGCGTGTAATTTTTCAGTGGCACTATTACCAAGTGCTCGTAATTCATCAAGCTCTTCATCAAATCCTTCTGCAATAACACCACCGTCACGAATAAGCATAGGAGGGTTGTCCACTAATGCGCTGTTTAGTAGGTCGTGCAAAAGTGGAAGAGGGGTAAGATGCGTGGTTAATTGTTTAATTAATTCAGTTTGGTGTGTTTTAAGCGAATTATATAATTCAGGCAGTAAACCCAGCGTAAGACGAAGCTGCAGTAAATCACGCGGGCGTGCTGATTTTAATGCAATACGAGAGACAATCCGTTGTACATCGCAAATTTGTCGAAGTAACGTATGCAGGTGATCGCTTGATTGTGTTTTGATTAACTCATAAATTGCTTTTTGACGCGCTTGAATGGATGCAGTGTTTCGAAGAGGCCTGCCTAACCAACGCTTGAGTAAACGGCTTCCCATGGCACTGGCAGTATGATCAAGAATATCGAGTAATGTATTCTCTCGTCCACCATGATTATTTTCAAATAATTCTAAATGGCGTTGGGTTGCTGCATCCAGCTGCAGGTAATCACCAGATTGTTCTAATGTAATAGAGTTTAAATGAGGCAAGGCTTGTCGTTGTGTGGTTTGGAGATAGGCTAGCAGCGCACCTGCCGCACAAAGAGCAAGAGGATAGTCTTCTTCCCCAAATGCGTTTAAATCATTAACGTTAAATTGTTCACAGAGCAAACCATGCGCGCGTTTTAATTCAAAATCCCAGGCGGGCCGGATTTTTATCGCATAATCTTTTCGTAATGGTGTTAATGAATATGTTTCTTGCAGTAAAACTTCTGCTGGTTGTAAGCGATTAATTTCCGCAGCAAGCTGTGTTTCATCCTGAATCTGTAACAAATGAAAGCGGCCTCCGCTCAAATCAACCCATGCAAGACCATATTCGTTGCGTTTTTGATACACGCTCAAGAGTAAATTGTCACGTTTTGCGTCCAGTAGGGCTTCATCAGTCACTGTTCCTGGGGTAATAAGGCGTACAACTTGTCGTTCCACAGGACCTTTGCTGGTGGATGGATCACCAATTTGTTCACAGATAGCAATAGATTCGCCTTTTTTTATTAATCGTGCTAAATAATTTTCTACAGCATGATAAGGCACGCCTGCCATAGGAATAGGTTTGCCCGCGGATTGGCCGCGGTGGGTTAAGGTTAAATCAAGCAATTGGGCTGCGCGTTTGGCATCGTCAAAAAATAATTCATAAAAATCGCCCATGCGATAAAGTAGCAGCATGTCTGGATAATCAGTTTTGATGCGCAAGTATTGTTGCATCATTGGGGTATGGTTTATAGACATGAGAATAGAGTATGATAAACTTGAGCTGATTCTAACAAATGCTCGAGTTCAAGTCAGTAAGGAAGCTGAGAACAACATAATAAGCTGTAGGGTTTACATCATACAGTTTACATTTTTTCACTTTACGAAAATTTTTGCTAGACTTGTTGGGCACCCATTTAAAATAAAACAACTAGGGAGAAGGATATGAAACGTTTAGTAACATTAATGATGGTTGGAACAATGGCCATCCTATTGGCAGGTTGCGGTCAACAAGCTCCAAAGCAAACTGACGTTAAACCAGAAACAACTGCAACTGAAACAACTGTTTCAGAACCAGCTGCACAACCTGCTCCTGAAGCAGCAAAACCTGCTGAAGAACAAGGCGCTGCTGCTCCTGCTGCAACTCAGGAATAATTTTTCCTTTGTTGAGCAAAAACAACCCTATGCATTTTTTGGTATAGGGTTGTTTTTTTATTAGGATTTATTGACGTTTATAAAATAAACTATCAACACATCTTAGTTAAGTTACATTTGGCACTTTCATTGAGCGCTAAAAAATGATTGCAATTTTAGCTACCGGTGATGAAATTATTTATGGTGATACCCTAAATACCAATGGTTATGCGATTGCTAATGCGCTTACTTCAGAAGGGTTGTCCATTGGTTTGCACCTTTCTTGTGGTGATAATGAACAAGAACTGTTGGCTTGTCTCGAATTTTTATGTAAAAAACACGATATTATTATTTTAACAGGTGGCTTAGGGCCAACCTCTGATGATCTCACCCGTTTTGCGTTAGCTCGTTTTTTGAAAACCACATTGATTGAATTCCCAGACGCATTAACACATATTCAAGCGCGTTTAGCCCGCGCTAATCTTAAATTGAATTCTGGTAATCGGCAGCAGGCATTGTTTCCTCCTGACGCGATTATACTACCTAACCCATATGGTACAGCTATGGGATGTTATTGCCGTGCCCATGATAAATTATTTATTTTACTTCCAGGGCCTCCGCGAGAATGTTTGCCCATGTTTAATGAGCATGTATTGCCTGTTTTACAAAAGACGCAGCACACGGACAAATGTTTATTAAAATGGCGATTATTTGGTGTTGCAGAGGGTGAAATCGCTGAAATTTTGGATAACGCACTTTCTGGCGTGAGCTGTGAAATA
>CAZZGV010000049.1:0-10457 GCA_964654255.1 uncultured Legionella sp.
TCTCCTTGTCAAACACTTTTTACATCTTTTTAAAATGAATTTTAATACAATGATTACTGAAGCCTTTCAGAAGATTATAAATACTGTAAGCGGTGGGGATTTAACGCCTATCTTTGTTGCTAGGCCGATCTGACTCTGCCAGAATGAAACAATACAGTTTTGTAAAAAATTATAGGTATTAAAAATGAAGAGATCTAAATTTTTTGCACTTATGGGTATTAGTCTATTAAGTTTTACCGGTTTTTTAGATGCAACGATTGTGAGTACTGCTTTACCTAGTATCCAATCTAGTTTGCACATGACAGTTACAGAGCTGCAGTGGGTTATGAACGCATTTTTCTTAGGTATTAGCGCCTTTATGGCAAGCATGGGAAGAATTGCAGATATGTATGGTAGACGAAAAATTTTTTATATTGGCACTCTTGTTTTTGCTTTAGCCTCGCTGGGCGCAGGCATGGCAACGCAAGCTATCTGGCTTATTATTTGTAGAGCCGCTCAAGGCATGATGGTCGCCATCACTATTCCGGTTGGAATAGCATTAATTCATACCGTATTTAATAAACACGAAGCATCGAAGGCAATGGGCATATTCGGCGCAATTACCGGAGCTGGTTTAGCCTTAGGTCCCGTGGTAGGCGGTGCGTTGGTTACTGCTTTTGGCTGGCCATTTGTATTTTTTGTCAATATTCCTTTTATCCTCATTGGTCTTACAATGTGTTTATTCACTCTAAAAGAATCACGCAGTTCGCTAGACATGCGTTTAGATTATTTCGGTATATTATTTTTAGTACTAACGATAGGTTCTTTTGTCTTTGCTGTAGTAGAAGCGAACACATACGGCTGGGCAGCACCGCTCATCAAAGCTGGCTTTAGTACGTCTGCAGTATCGTTAATTCTATTAATTATTAGTGAGACAAAGGCATCTCATCCCATTATGGCGGGAACATTATTTAAAAATGCGGCATTTATGATGTCCATCCTGTTTAGTTTTGTAGGCGGAGGCTTAATGTCTGTCATATTGTTTATCGACCCACTTTACTTACGCCTCATCTTAAATAAAACCACGTGGATAACAGGTGTATTACTCTTTATTATGCCACTTGTTGTCATGACATCTTCTCCTGTTATTGGGCATATGAATGAAAAAAAAGGACCCTTTAAAATAATGGCGTACGGTGCAATTTTTTATTGTATCGCAGCAATTAGCCATGCTTTCTTTTCAGCTAATTTAAACTATTTTTTACTTGTCCCTACGTTTATTATTTTTGGTTTGGGATGGGCTATTGTTAATCAGTCACCTGCCGTAGCGATAGCCCAGTCGGTTGATAAAGATCATTTGAGCGTGGCGATGGGTGTTTTATTTAGCTTTTACAATATCGGAGCAGCTGTCATGTTAGCTATCGGCGTCACGTTATTTCACTCACAAACCATGCAAAATTTACTGCAAGGTTTATCTGAGAAAAGAATAGTAGTAAATGCCACTCAACAAGCGTTATTAAATAGTTTTGTTAGTCAGCCAAACAATATGAACCATATTATTCAACAATTAAATTTTGTTGGGTCTGATATTCCAAATACATTCAATCAGGCCTTTATGGCAGGTATGCATATGATGTATTTGCCATTAATAATACTTGCATCAATCACTTTTATAATAGTTATGTGTAGAATAAAAAAATGCCGTTAATATGTCTCATAGCGATAAAATGTTAAATCATAATAATTTTTTTCATCGCGGGATCGTTCAACAGCCTCTGTACAATACCACATATTTTTATCTAACTCAGGAAAAAAAACATCAGCATCAAATTTTGCATGAATCACTGTTAAATAAATTCTCTGCGCAAAAGGTAAGGCTTGTGCAAAAAGGTTCGCCCCACCAATTATCATCACTTCTGACGCATCCTTTGCTAACACCAACGCATCTTGAAGCGACCCAACCACAGCCACATCGTTAATCGTTGAGACATGCTTGCTTAAGACTATATTTAACCGCCCCGGCAATGCTTTACCAATGGACTCATACGTTTTTCTTCCCATGATAATGGGCTTTCCCATTGTTAACTCTTTGAAGTGCTTTAAATCTGCTGGTAAATGGCAAAGTAACTTATTTTCTATTCCTAATCCACGATGCTCGTCAACGGCGGCAATCAGACTAATTATTGTCATATAAAATTTTCTCGTTTTTTTACCATCGAAGCCGCCATATTAACTGCGGCTTGCAAACTTCCTGCGTCCACTACGCCTTTGCCAGCCAGCTCCAATGCCGTACCATGATCAACAGATGTACGGATAATTGGCAACCCTAACGTAACGTTAACAGCGCGACCAAAACCAGCATATTTTAATACGGGTAAACCTTGATCGTGATACATAGCAACAAAAGCATTACATCGTTTTACATTCGATGGAGTAAACATGGTATCAGCAGGCATTGGGCCGTGCACATCAATTCCTTGTTCTTTAAGTAACGCAAGCGCTGGTTCTATAACCTCTAGCTCTTCTCGGCCTAAATATCCCATCTCTCCAGCATGAGGATTTAATCCCGCAACATATATTATTGGATTATCAATACCAAAATCTAATTGAAGTGATGCATATAATTGAGTAACCACATTGTGAATCAAAGACTGCGTTATGGTTTTGGAAACTTGCTGTAACGGAATATGTGTAGTTACTAATGCAACATTCATTGTCTCACAAGATAACATCATAACAACTCGAGAGCTTTGGCAACGATCCGCTAAAAATTCGGTATGTCCCGTAAACGCAATACCCGCTTGGTTAATAATCGCCTTATGCACAGGTGCGGTAATCAGTGCTGAAAACTCACCTGATAAACATGCATCGGTTGCTATGCTCAGCATATTTAATACATAGGCAGCATTTTTTATATTTAACAAACCTGGAACTACATCTGCATTACAAGGAGTAGATAATACGGTTAAATGATGTGGTTGTTGTGTAGGAGGAATACCAAATTGATAATCTTCGAAAATAATCGGTTGTTTAAGCTGATTAGCTCGTGCCATCAATATGGACTTATCACCTAAAACAACAATGGGAAATTTTGAGCCTGCCAGAGTCAAACAAAGATCGGGCCCAACTCCAGATGGCTCGCCACTGCTAACCAGCAATGGTCTCATGCTAATTTTTTATCCAAAATATTAATATAGGCATCCGTGCGTAAATGCTGCTGCCAATTTTGTACTGCTTCACTAAATTTACGTTGGTGTAAAAACTGCCTGACCTGCTGTTGTTGAAATGTTTTAGAATCATCCACTGTTTTTCGTTCTAATACTTCTATCAAGTGCCAACCAAATGGAGATTGAACAGGCTTGCTAATCGTGTGCAACGGTAGTGCATTCATTGCCTCAGCAAACGGTGGCACCAACTCTTCCCCAGTTACCCAGCCTAAATCACCACCTTTAACAGCACTTGCGGCATCAAGAGAGTATAGCTTTGCCATCTTTGAAAAATCTTTACCAGATTTCAGTTGCTCGTATAAATTGTTAATCTGTCGAGTAGCTTCTGCACTGGTCATATTCGCTGCTTGTTTTAACAAAATATGACGCACATGTGTTTTAACAACTTGATGATGGCCATCGTCACCACCAATAGCAACCAATTTAATAAGCTGGAATCCATTGCCGGTGCGTATTGGTCCAACGACATCATCAACCTTCATGCTGGTTACTTTTTCGGCAAAAACTTCCGGCAGTTCTGCCAAATGTCGTTCACCTAGATCACCACCTTCTAACGCGTACTCGCCACTAGATTCGGCAATGGCCATACGATTAAAATCGTCACCTTGATTAATTTTAGCTAAAAGCGCACGAGCTTTTTCTTTCGCCTTTGTCACTTGTTCTGTTGTGGGCTCTTCTGGCAAAGGAATAACTATATTTTGCAAATGATAGGTTTGTTGTGATTTTTCATTATGCTCCGCCGTTTTCAAATAATCCTCTACTTGTTGGGGCGTTATAACGATATCCCTACCTACCGCTTTTTGTTGCAATCGACTGAGCAACATCTCTTTTCGAATATTTTCTCTATACTCTTCCCAACCTAAACCCTGTTTATTAAGCTCTTCACGTAATTCAGTCAGTGATAATTTATTACTCGCGGCAATTTTTCCAATGGTTTCGTTTAACTCAGTGCTATCAATAGTCAGGTCATTTTTTTTAGCAATTTGTAGCTGTAACTCAACATCAATTAAATGTTGCAGCACTTGTTTGTGTAACACATCGTCTGAAGGGAGTTTCATATTTTTAGCTGCCAACTGCTGGCGTAAGGTTGCAACCTGCGCCTCCAATTCACTAGAGGTAATAACGTTATCATTCACCACAGCAACGACTTTATCCAAAGACTGTGCAGCTTGTGCTCCAACAAATGTTGATAGCAATATCAAAAGAACTACTATTCGTTGTCGCATACCACTGTCCTCTCATCTTTAAAATAACATGTAGGTAAAAAATTGCTTATAAATGCTGCAATTTAGGCCATTTTTCAGCCAAATACAAGCCTTAAAATATATTTCGATAGCTCGGTAAATAGGTACTGATCGTGCTTGCTGGATCAGTGTATGCCACAGAGCCTAATCCTTTTAACAATATTTGAAAATAAACGTTGTTATTATACTCAGGAGACAGGTTATTAGGCGATAAACTTTTAAATACACGCCCACCCATTAATCGCATTGCCCAACAACATGTATCGTATTGCACCCCCACGAATCCCATCATGCTATAGTTCTCACTAACGTTATAGCTGTATGCGCCTAGACTGCTCCATCGCTCACTCAGTGGCAATGCATAGGCTACAGTAGCCTGGTTCAGTGGCTTGTTTTTTACGTTATTATTGCCAACTTGCAAAAGATTACCGCTCTCAAGATAGGAATAACCAAAACTCAAAATATGGTTTACTTCGGGTTCATAATGAAAATTTATGTTTCCATTATCTGTGGCATGCGCGTATACATCATATATATAGTCACCATTCACTCGCCAGGACGGGTTTATATGGTATGTAAGTCGCGAGGCAACCGGCGACCACTTGGACAAGGGGGATTGGTAGCCTAGCATTAGGGGATTATCAACACAGCTACCATTTTGCTGATAACAAAGTTGTACCTGACGATCAGCAAAATAATGTATTTGTCCAACAGCAACGCTAACTTTCTCCTGCCCCGTATCCCCTAGCAACAAACGTGATTTTATTGCATATGAAAGTTGATTCGTATCTCCGATACGGTCAAAGCCAGAAAAACGATTGTCACGAAACAATTGATCCATATTAAAAATCATATATCCCGAATCATACACAGGAATTGGAGTCTGGTTTCGATATGGCACATTTAAATAAAATAGATGAGGCTCGATAGTTTGGGTCACGTCTTGATTCAACCAGATTGTAGCACGCTCGAACGTTAAACCACTATCTACACCATAACGAGGAATCGTACGATTAAAGGTATTGTTTGTGGATACGCCTTCATAACTAACATCATAATAGTTTTCTACCAATTGCAGCGAAGGGGTAATATAACCCCAGGGTTTTATATAAGGCACAGACACCACTGGATTTAAGTGAAACCGTGGCCCTTCAGGCTGATTAAACGTTTGCGTTGACCAATAATAATTGTTAGGTCCTTGAACCTGATTTAATGAAGGTCCTGGCCAATTAAAATTATCAAATTGTCCCAATAGGTTAAAATTAGCCCCCAAAGGCAACTCATTGTAAGAACCTCGAGCAAGAAGTTGGGGTAGTCGCTCATAGGCATCCACCACACTAGATTGATTAATGGGGTGAAGTGTTTGGTAACTTTGAACCATCCCACCAAACAACCAATGATCAGTGGTATATGACAAATCGCCTTGCCGTAATAGTTGGTTTTCGGTCATGATGGCTAAGTTGCTGCTAAAATCTTGTAAATAATAATCATCAGACACTTGCCGATAATTAATATTCATATGTAAATTGCTGCTAAATGCCGTGTCATCAATTAATGATGCTGACCAGCGTGTTGTAGATAGTCCTCTCAAATTTGGATTGCCCATCAAAAAGTTATTAAAGGCCTTATCCTGCGGTAAAATAGTACCACCAATCGTACCCACAGAGCGCTCTGTTAAAAACCGAACATCACCACCTATCATCAGGCCACGACGTGAATAAACGTGAGGTATGATCGTCGCGTCATAATTGGGTGCGATATTCCAATAATAAGGTAACGCGAGATCCCCGCCCCCAATATTTGAATACCCATACATTGGCATTAGAAAACCAGATTTTCTTTTTTTAGATGTAGGAAAACTCAAATACGGGGTATATAAAACAGGCACGCCACCCACTCGCAACGTCGCATTTCTAGCGACACCTCGTTCAGCAACGCTGTCTAAGCTAAGGTTTTTTGCATCAATTTGCCATGCTTTATCTTGTGGAGCGCAGGTCGTATAAGTTGCATCACGTAAAAGATAATTCTTATTGGCAAAGCGCTGCGCCCAACTCGCCCGCCCCCAGGCTGGCAACAATGCGCTCGCGCGATCATTACGAAAGCGATATAACACATCTTCAATCACGCCTGATTTATTCTGCGGATTAAGCGTGGCTTTTCTAGCAACCATTAGCCTATCAGGCTCTATATATCGCACATCTCCTAACAGCTCAATTTTTGTAACTTTATTGGTTTTTGCGTCTCGATAGATATACGCCGTTTGCGCGTTTACCATTTGTTGTTCTTGACGCACCGCTACATGGCCTTTGAAGAAGGAGCGCCCTTCAGCTTCAAGCGAAGCCTCATCAGCTACTACACGAATTTCGCCATTGGGAAGGGGAGTAATATCTAAAGATTGATAAGAACCACGACAAAAAGGAATAGACCTATCTGCATGCCAGCCCAAACATTGGGCATATTTTGAACGTGTCAACGCTGTCAATGGAGCATTATGCCCAATTACACAAGCTTCTACTGGCGCTATTACCTCAGAAGCATAGGACGACGCATAGTAAAGAGTCCCGGTACCTAAACCAGCTACTGCAAGACCAACACCCATTAGCGTATAATAAAACTTAATATTCACCGCCACTAAAATGCCTTATGATCCACACATCACCACAGCTGAGCGAGGTCAGGAAGTATACCATGCAAACACGACAAAACGCACTTAACAAATGGCTTAAAAATATAGTAGGCGATATTCCCTATACACTATTTCCCTTAGCGGGAGATGCCAGTTTTCGACGATATTTTCGTTTGCATTATGACAACCATGTTTACGTGGTTATGGATGCCCCGCCTAAAAAAGAAACCATTACACCATTTATCAATATAGGTAATAAACTAGCATCCATTGGTATTCACACACCACGAATACATGCTGCAGATTCTGCCAACGGCTTTGCGCTACTAGAAGATTTGGGTGATCAACTATTATTAACTATACTCTCTCGTGATAATGCTGATGTACTTTATACAGCTGCAATCACCACGCTTCTTCAACTACAACAATGCCCTATCAATGACCCATTACTAGCCCATTTCGATAAAACCTTTATGTTGAATGAAATATCTTTATTTCGAGAGTGGTTTTTACATGCTTATTTAAACCTCACGCTAACCACTGAACAAGAACAACTCTTAGAAAAAAGCTTTGATTGGCTAACAACCGAGATTACCGCTCAGCCGCAAGTATTTATTCACCGCGATTACCATTCTCGAAATTTAATTGTTATCGATCAACATCATCCAAATGATATGGGCGTTATTGATTTTCAAGATGCGATGCAAGGCCCATTTACCTATGATTTAGTTTCATTGCTCAAAGATTGTTATATACAGTGGCCGCGGGAAAAAATCATTCAATGGCTCACTGATTTTTACGATCGTCTATCAATCCCACATGACTACTCTATCGATGCATTTATCCAAGCATTTGATTTATGTGGATTACAACGTCATTTAAAAGTATTGGGTATTTTTTGTCGACTGCATTTGCGCGATAATAAATCAGGATATTTACGTGATTTACCACGAACATTTAACTATGTCACAGCATGTTCGGAAAATTATCCTGAGTTACAACCATTGTATCACTTTCTTGAAAACAACATCCGCCCCTCATTCCTCGGGAAAATAGCACCATGAAAATTGCAATGATATTAGCAGCTGGTAGAGGTGAACGTTTACGGCCCATCACTGATTCACGACCCAAAGCACTCTGCACCGTTCATGGTATACCGCTTATTGAATATCATGTAGCAAATCTTGCTGCGGCTGGTTTTGAACGTTTAGTCATTAATCATGCTTATTTAGGCGGGCAAATTCGTCAGCATTTAGGTGCTGGTGCCAAATGGGGCGTTGAAATTTGTTACTCACCTGAACCTCCTGGGGGATTGGAAACAGGAGGTGGGATTGTTAACGCCCTATCTTTACTAGGAAATCAGCCTTTTTTAACCGTAAATGCTGATATTTTTACAGGCTTTAATATCGCCTCATTAAAGCCACCTTCAACAAGTATCGCTCACTTAGTATTGGTTAATACACCATCTTACTTAAAACAAGCAGATTTTGGTTTGTCTAACAACGGACACGTTGAAAATAATAATCCACACTACACCTTTGCTGGGGTTGCTTACTATAAGCCTGAATTCTTTAAAAACTGCAACGTAGGGCGCTATTCAGTTACGCCGATGTTGCGTCGGTTTGTTGCAGATGGACATGTGAGTGGTGAGGTTCTTACTGAAGAATGGCTTGATATTGGTTCGCCAGAGAGATTATCTCTAGCAAACCAATAAAAGAAACTTGCTTATGCACCTTGAGCTGGAGCAGCAGGCTCTTGTTCTGCTGTATGATGAACACTATAGTCATGCGAATGTATATCTATTTTCGCAGCCTGATTCGCTTTGTGAACAAACTCGGCAAAACCATATTTTGGATCAACCATCATTTTATTAATAGCAGCTGGATCTGCTAAAACAGGTTTACCACCTATTTTTTTAATTTTATCAGCTTCTTTTTGATCAAAGGCATAAAGAGTACCGTTATGATTAACCACTTGAAGTTTATCAACTTGATTCTTAGAGGCTGGATTTTTATCGCTAGCAAACCACGCTAAGAGTTGCTCATTCATCGCACGCTCAGTATCTTTATCAACAGGTTTACCATCAACTGAATATGCTTTTACAAATTTGGACGCATCACTTACCGCAAAATCAAATCTGATCGGCTTTTCAATGCTTATTTCAGCAGCACTTGCCGCAGCTAACCCTTGCTGTACATTTTGGAAAGCGGTAGGTGGCACTTTACCTGACCATGGATCTCCCCCAGACGTTGCCAAACCAACATACTTAACAAAATCACTTAACACACTTACGGCCTTCTGATACAACGCATTACCTTCTAAGCCAGCTTGTTTTACTAGCGTCGCAAACTGCTCATATAAATAATTGGCAGCCTCTGCGGTAGTAGCAACCGCCATACCTTTGTTTACTGCATCTGTTTTTGGCAAGGAGGCTTGACCACCGCGTTTTCTTATTGGACTCATCACCATAATCAATCTCTCTTAAACTAATAAAGGTACTATTTAGGTAAAATTATAACAAATTGAGGTCGTTTAGTCAGCACCACACGATTTTATATGCGTTAAAAGAGTGTAAAAAAATAGAATATCTTGTGCTCACGACGTAGGCCATATTTATGCTATGACTCACCTTCGCTCGCGCCAGCAAGGACAACCTGTTGCAGTAACGCCCGGTTGTCCTTTCAATATAAAAAACAAAAAATCACATGCTATTTTAATTATCCATTGGGTTCTTGAACTCATCCACTACCGAAGCAAACGATTTTTTCTTCATTGAATCATACGTAAACTCATCCACCTGCATTGCGTCCCAACGTGCTCTTTCAACAGCAACGAGTATATCCATCTCCTGTTGAGTGATACGTCCTGATATCACTTTCTCAGCTAATTTTTCTTTTAAATTTGCAAAAGTATAGCGCTTTAAATCACTAACTTTTTTATAAAGATCAGCATGTTTAAGGATTAACTGTAATACATATTCCATTTTATCTACAGGCTGTGAGGCATCACCACTTAAATAAATCGATTTTATCATGCTGGTTCGATAATCATTATTTTCGGTCATTAGCCTTGATAATTTATGATCAAGTTTATCACTTGGATAACGCATACTTTGCCCCCAAGGAAAGGCCAATATACGAATTACAAAGCCTATTGAACGCACCGGGAAATTATGACAAAACTCAATCAACGATTTTTGTGCGTGATAAAAGCAATATGAAACGGCCCATGTCGCATGCACTTGTTGATCAGCATGCTCTTCGTGTTGTTGACAATTACGTAGCGCTGCCATTGCCATGTACAAATAAGCCATGCCATCTGCAAGCCTTGCGGAAAGACGTTCTTTACGTTTCAAATCACCGCCTAAGTAGATTAACGACA
>CAZZGV010000050.1:0-10256 GCA_964654255.1 uncultured Legionella sp.
GGTTGGTATCTTAAAACTATGGTCAGTCCAGAAGGAAATTGTTGGCTATTCCGAATAGAGGATCTACCAAATGCAAATTTAGAAAATAATTTAGAGCACCTTTGTTATTGGTTATGTGAAGCTGAACGAAAGGGCTATGTCTATGGACTGGAGTTAAAGGGCGTTCAAACTGATTTTTCTACAGGCCCTGGACATCTTACGCGATGTCTACGTCAATTGGCGATCTATTAATGGATGTAAATAAGACTGAAAATACGAGCAAATTTGCTTTGATTGTTTTGCTTACTTGCTATCTTCCGCATATAACAAATCTACCGGTTTTGTCGGTCTTTGTCATTGCTGCTATCCTGTATCGTTTTTTTGCTGCTCGTTATCACTTTCCTTTACCTACGTTATGGGTTCGAATTGTTTTAATCGTTGTTAGTCTTTGTTTATTGTATTGGCAATATCGAGTATTGCAATCCAGCGGTTTTTATATCGGTTGCTTGTTAATGTTTACCGCATTGAAAGTTTTAGAAGTCCACAGCTTGCGTGATCTACGTGTTTTAGCACTATGTAATTTTTATGTCATTCTTACGGTACTGTTGCTCTACCAGGATTTCTGGGTTTTTCTTTATATTATCTTTACTTCAGGTTTGAATTTGGCCTTTATGGTTAAATTGTCTGCGATTGAGGTTGATTTTAAGCGAACGGGCAAAAATTTTATTAAGCATTTTTTAATGGCAATCCCTCTTAGCTTGTTATTGTTTTATCTGTTTCCTCGTTTTAGTCAGCCGTTGTGGCACGTTCCAACAGTAGCACAAACAAAAATAGGCTTTAATGAAGAAATGACGATAAGCAATGTCTCTGATATTTTTGAAGACGATAGTATGGTTATGCGAGTGACGTTTAATAAAAAATTTAAACCTAGCTTGTATTGGAGAGGTTTGGTTTTAAGTTATTTTAATGGTGTGAGCTGGAAACCAGCAAATGTCAATGAGTATCAATTTGAAGCGGTTAAATTACTTGATATTGAGCAGGTACCCAGTTACGAGATTATGTTAGAGCCTCATCAAAAGAAATGGCTTTTTTATGAAGATAGTCCAATAGCCGCAAAGCCAAATTTATTATTTTCGCCCCAATCAGGTCTTGTTCAGCAAAGCAAAGCGCCTTTATATTATCGATTTAGCTACTCTTTGATTGATATGCCCTCTTCATATCAACCCCTTACAGCGTTGTCTCGTCGACAAAATACGCAATTACCTGCGCATGGTAACCCGCGACTTAGGGCTTGGGCTAAGCAACAGTTTTCTGCTGTTAATCGTAACCCTGATGCCTTGATTGCAATCATTGCTCGTAAAATTAACCAAGAGCCTTATTGGTACAGTTTAGTAACTGCAAATACAGGAATAACTTCTGATTTTATGGATAGATTTTGGTTTGAAACCAAGCGAGGCTATTGTGAGTACTATACCGGGGCTGTAACTATTATTTTACGTGCGGCAGGTATCCCTGCTAGGGTCATCGTCGGTTACTACGGAGGTAAATGGAACCCGGTTGCTGGTTATTTAACATTGCAACAAAATGATGCGCATGCTTGGCTTGAGTATTGGAAAGAAGGATATGGTTGGCAGCGGTTTGATCCTGTGACGTTTATCGATCGCAAGCGTATTGACCCGACCATAGATCAAAAACAAGCTGATAAAGCAACTGTGAGTTGGTTTAATTATTGGTCTAAAGTGAGTAGTACATTACCGTTGATAACTCAGATAGGGTTCTATTTGGAATCGGTTCAGTTTTTTTTGGAACGTTGGTTGTTATTTTACAATCAAGATACACAAGGCGTTTTATTACAAAAAATGGGCTTTGAACAATGGAATGGAGTCAAATTGTTGCAGGTCTTTGTTATTGTTTTTGTCGTTATTATGATGACGATAGGTACTTGGTATGTAATACGGGAGCGACCTGTTCGAGATGCGCTCAAAGATGAATACGCTAGCTTACAACACGAATTATCATTATTAGGTGTTTCAATACAACCACCAGCTACGTTTATTAGGCAATTGCATGAATTAGAAATAAAATATCCCGATTTAAAAGATCTGTTATATCGCTTTCTAAGCCAATATGAGCAGTTACGTTTGCAGCAGATTGAGGATAATCCAGAAACTCGAAAAGCAGTATTGACGTTATTTAGAGCACTAAGAGTGGCTTTAAGAAAAATCTCAGTAACGAAGTCATTGTTATAGATTATTTTATTAGTGCATAAGCCAAATATTGTTCATGCAATAATGTAACTTGTTTCTGCAATTCAGCAAGCGAGTCTGTATTGGTCAGAATATCATCTGCTAACTCATGGAGGTATTGTTGATTGGCTTGTGTGGCTAAAATAGCTAAGGCATCTTTTTTAGAGCTGTTATCCCTTGTTGCCAACCGATTAATTTGTTGTTTTTTTTCAGCTTCAACTAAGAGAACACGCTTTAAATAAGGGTAGAGTGAGCGATTAGTTAATAATGGAATTTCAATTATGCAATAAGGGGAGGTTACTGCATTGACGTGAATTTCGATTTGTTTGCGAATAAGAGGATGAAGGTAATTTTCTAGCCATAAACGTTCCGTTGGATGTTGAAAGATTACATGCCGTAAATAACGGCGATCTAACTCGCCTGTTGTAGCTACAGCAGCCTCACCGAAATGGGCGACAATAGCTTGAAATGCAGGTTGGTTTTTATGGGTAAGTTGTTTAGCTATTTCATCAGCACTGATAATATCAATGCCCAACGCTGCAAAGTAAGACGCAACCGTAGATTTTCCGCTCGCAATATTGCCTGTTAACCCCACACAATACACGATTTACGTTCTCTCATTTAAATTTTTACATGTCATTAGATTAATGTAACAACTTTCAGGCATGGCACTGTGTTTTTGGCAAAAGGCTTTTGCTTCTAGAGCGGCATCATCTCTATGAGCACGGATATTACTATACCAAAGTTTGGACATTTGATCTAAAGCCAGGCATCGCCACATGGGGCGTGTACTTAGCCCATTTGAATAATAATCACAACGTTCTTGGGAAATTTTACAGCTCAAGGGTGAGACACTTTGTTTTTTGCACGCTTCAAATGCTCTGGTGGTTGCTACGCGTTCATAAGGGCTTTTAACAACCCATTGCTTATGTTGATTATCTTGTGCGGCACACTGCCAGTAACTATCATCGGCCCAGCAGGGTCTAATAAATATCAAAAACAAGAACGTTATAAGGTACTTGTTCATCCTGAACTCCTAATATGTCCTATATACAGCCTCTATTGAGTGTAGTGTGATTTCTGCTAATTTTTCAATGGTCTGTGGATCGGTTGTAAGTGGTGGTAACCAGTATAACGTGTTTCCCAAAGGACGTAATAGTGCTCCTCGAGACAGAGCTGCTTGCTGAATCTGGTATCCAATTCGAGGTGCGTTTACGGTGTTTAAGTCACCGGCAACAAGTGCGCCTACAGAGCGGATGTTGGATAGCTTTCCCGTTTGGCTGGCAATTGCAGAAAAATGGCGCCTCATAAAAGCGCCGAGTTCTTCTGCTTGTTGATTAATGTTTTCACTTTGCATGACCTTAAGCGTGGCAAGTGCGGCACTGACCGCCAAGGGGTTACCACTATAGGTGTGTGAATGGAGAAACGAGTCGTTTTCAGTCGCATCATGATAAAAAAGTGAATAAATTTGATTATCAATTAATACACAACTTAACGCCAAAGATCCTGATGTTAATCCTTTCGATAAACAAATCATATCAGGAACAATTTCTGCATGATGACATGCTAACCATTTACCGGTTCGCCCTAGGCCTGTCATTATTTCATCAGCAATTAAATAAATATTATTCGTTTTTGCCCATGAGGTTAACCGACGCAAAAAATCCGCACTATAGCAACGCATCCCACCGGCACCTTGAACGATGGGCTCTAAAATAATAGCGCAAACGCTTGTTTTAACAGCGTTGAGTTGGTTCTCTATTAATGGCCACACGTGTTCACAGTTATGCCATAACGCATCATCTGTGGTTGCAACATACGGGATGTGTTGTAAAAAATGGCATTCGGGGCCAAATCCTACGAAAGGTTTTTTATAAAGACCTAGGTCACTGATGCTCAAGGTGCCTAATGTTTCGCCATGATAACCATGTTGGAGTGCTATAAATTGTTTGCGTTCCGTGTAGCCTTGACGTTGTGCACCATGTAAGGCCAGCTTCATAGCAATTTCAACAGCACTAGCCCCATCACTAGCAAAAAAGACATGTTGCAAGCCGCTGATGTCTGCTAGATATTCTGCTAGTTCAACAATAGCAGGATATGTGGTGTCTGCTCCTATAACATGTTCAAAACGATGTAGTTGTTCTTGGATAGCTTTAGTGACCGCAGGATAACCATGACCTAATGACTTACACCACCAGCTAGAAATTGCATCAATAACAGGACCACGGTCAGTGTAAAGATAACTCCCCTTAGCTTCGTGAACAATTAAGGGTGGATGCTTTTCAAAGTCTTTCATTTGTGTGCAAGGGTGCCAAACATGCTTTAAATCTTGTTGAAGGAGTTCGTTATGGTTAACCATTCTATAATTTTTGGTTGACAATCGATGGTGGGACTCTATCATGATCGGTAAAAATTAAAAACAGGGGCTTGATGTGAGTAGATGGACTATTGATAGTGTTACCGCGTTGTATGAGCAACCATTTAATGATTTGTTGTATGCCGCCCATACAACGCATTTGTTGCATCACCCAGCAAACACATTACAGTTGGCTACGTTGCTGAGTATAAAAACCGGTGCGTGCCCCGAGGATTGTGGCTATTGTTCACAAAGTGGTCATCATAAGACCCATGTTGAAAAAGAAAAACTAATGAATGTTGAGCAAGTTTTAGCGAGTGCACGTGCAGCTCAAGAGGGTGGGGCTACGCGTTTTTGCATGGGTGCTGCTTGGCGTTGTCCGCCTGAAAAAGTCATGCCAGAATTGGCTGCGATGATTGCGGGTGTGAAGGCAATGGGCCTTGAAACGTGTATGACGTTAGGTATGCTATCGTCTGAGCAAGCATTAGAATTAAAAGAAGCGGGTCTTGATTACTATAATCACAACATTGACACCTCTCCTAGTTATTATGAAAAAGTTGTGACAACTCGTAAATTTAGCGATCGTTTGGAAACGTTGGATAATGTCCGTAATGCCGGTATCAACGTATGTTGTGGTGGGATTTTAGGATTAGGTGAAACTCGCGCAGATCGGATTGAATTTTTACTGACATTAGCTAATCTTGAAGAGCCGCCAGAAAGTGTACCTATTAATCGGTTAATTCCTGTTGAGGGGACGCCATTAGGTAACAAGCCCCAAGTCGAAGGAATTGAGTTAGTGCGAACCATTGCCACCGCAAGATTATTGATGCCCAAAAGTGCTATTCGCTTAACAGCGGGTCGCACTGAAATGAGCGATGAATTGCAGGCGCTTTGTTTTTTTGCTGGGGCTAATTCAGTGTTTATTGGTGATAAATTATTGACTGAAGAAAACCCACAGCGCGAAAAAGACAAGCTATTGTTTCAAAAGCTGGGATTATCTGCTCAGGTTGGTGTTGATGGCGCAATACACTCTTCTAGTGCTCATACCCATCGCGATGAAGCGATACTAACATCGTGTTGCGATCATTCGCATACTTGCCAAGGAGAAGGTTAGGGTGCGAGGTGCTATAACGGCAACGTTAAAAGACTACTCAACAGCGCTTTTACAGCAAGGACTTCATCGTCAGCGTCGAGTTGCTGATGAGGTCCTTGTCAACTTCAGCAGCAATGATTATCTCTCGTTAACCTCGGATTTACGCATTAAGAAAGCTTACCAACAGGGTTTCGAGAAATACCCCACTGGTAGTGGTGGTTCCATGGTGGTTTGTGGTTATCATGCTGCACATCAGGCATTGGAAAAGGCGTTTGCAACAGCATTAAAGGTTGATGATTGTATTTTATTTTCGTCAGGTTATGCTGCTAATTTAAGTGTTACTGCTTTGTTAGCTAGTTGCAATTCACATATTTTAATTGATAAAAATGTACATGCGTCTATTTATGATGGGCTACGTTTAGTAAATGCATCTTATTCTAGGTATTTGCATAATAATATGGCCGATTTAGTCTTAAAAATTAAAAAATCCTCTGCAAATACAGTTATTATGACAGAAAGCACCTTTAGCATGAGTGGCCAATCCGCGCCATTAGGCGATATAGCTCAGTTGGGACACGATGTAATCGTTGATGAAGCGCATGCTTTTGGTATTTTTGGTGCCCAAGGGTTAGGTGCAGTTGCCCACTATCAATTAACACAAACTGAAGTTCCCTTGAGGGTTATTCCATTAGGCAAGGCGTTTGCTGGTAGTGGAGCAGTGGTTGCCGGACAAGGTGTTTGGATTGACGCTTTACTGCAAGTAGCTCGAGCGCATATTTACTCTACTGCTCCAAGTCCAGCGATGGCTTATGGATTATTAGAAACGCTGGAGGTAGTAATGGGTGCCGACGAGCGACGAGCTAAACTCACTTCATTGGTTCAGTACTTTAGAGCAGCAGTGAATAGGTCCTCTTTAAAATGGCGTGACTCGCTTTCACCCATTCAACAATTGCAGTTAGGATGTCCACATCGTGCAATGCATGTTGCTGATAAATTACGAGAGCAATCTATTGTTTGTTTACCAATGAGGTCACCGACGGTAAGTCAACAAGAGACGGGTTTGCGGGTTATTTTAAATTATCATCATGAGCCAGAGCAGATCGATATTTTATTTAAGTGTTTGCATCAATCATGATTGTCCCCCATATGAATATTCAAGGCACAGGAACGCCTATCGTTTTATTTCATGGTTGGGGGTTTGATTCTCAAATATGGTGTTCATTACTCCCTTTTTTAATAAACCGTTATCAGCTTTATTTAGTTGATTTACCCGGATTTGGCCTGACCCCTCAAATGGAATGGGACGTATTTAAATCCTTATTATTAAAGAAATTACCTTTAAAATTTGCAGTTATTGGTTGGTCTATGGGTGGTTTATTTGCGACAAGGCTGGCTTTTGAGGAACCAAGGCGCATCAGTCATCTAGTCAACATAGCATCATCACCCTATTTTATTCGTGATACGCATTGGCCAGGCGTTGAGCCTAAAATTTTTCAGGGATTTTATCAATCGTTAGCGAGCAATCGAGAACAAACATTGCAAGACTTTATCGCATTGCAATTGCAAGGACAACATGTTGAGTTAGGACAAATTCCGTCATTAGATGGGCTTCAATCGGGCCTTGATTTGTTGATGAATTGGGATCTGCGCCAACATCTTTTAGAGCTTGAAATGCCGGCTTGTTATATGTTTGGGCGTTTGGACGCAATCGTTCCGCGTACAACGCTGGGAAGAATGCAAGCTCTTTATCCACAATTTAAATATATGCAGTTTTTCAAAGCTGCTCACGCTCCATTTTTATCCCATCCAAATGAGTTTGTTACTGTATTAGAGAGTTTTTTACAATGAAACAATATTTTATTATTGGCACAGACACAGATTGCGGAAAAACTTATGTAACTTGCCAACTATTAGATTATTTTAAATATCAACATAAGCGCGCTTTAGCCATTAAGCCTGTTGCTAGTGGCTGTTTAATGCAACACGGGCAGTTAGTCAGTAACGATGTTTTGCATTTGCAACGCTATAACCCTGATCCGCATCAGCAAATTTGCCAATGGCTTTTCAAGCCTCCCATTTCGCCCCACTTGGCAGCAGAACAAGCAGGCCACTATATATCAGCACAAGACATTGTTAGTTATTGTAATAACCAAGCTTTTGTAAACACAGATTACTTATTGATCGAAACTGCAGGCGGTTTGATGTCGCCAATCAACCATCATGAAACATGGCTTGATGTATTGGTTCACAGTAAAATTCCTGTTATTTTTGTAGTGGGTATGCGTTTAGGTTGTTTAAACCACGCGTTATTAACAGAATCTGTTTTGATGATGAACAATGTTAATTGTGTGGGTTGGATAGCGAATTGTGTAGACAAAGACATGCTAGCACTGCCTGAAAATATCAAAACGTTAAAAGAAAAAATTAAAGCCCCCCTGTTAACAACGATTGCTTATGCTCAAAGGATTGAAACCTCTTTTGCTCTTTAAAGAATATAGATTACTAATTATTTAGTTTTAGTTAAGGAAGATTTTATGCCAGTGTTGGGTCCGGATACTCATAATCCCGCTGCTCAAGCATCAGCCTATAAATTAGTTAAATTATTACGTGAGGCTTATCCTGATATCGGGTTGCTTGGTGAACATGATAGCCCTGCAAATGCTGCACAAGCATCGTTACTACAGTATTTAAGTTGCGAGATTAATCCAGCATTGTTAATGACAGCAGAAGACATAGTGCTTGCAAAAGAAGCGACTAGCATTAAAGGCACTCTACAATTTATAGATTATGTGAATAGGTTACCCTCAGAAAGGCTTTCTGTCGACGATAAGAAAAAGATAGTTGCGCAAATAAAGGTGATAGCAAGTACTTATCCTCGGGGAGTTTGGGATGAGTCTCAAGAGCATTGGAGCGTCAATCAATTTTATAATAAAGCTACTAGGCGTATTGATAGGATGATGACGCCGCCAGCTGAGGCGCTTAACTTAGTTTGCACGGCGTTATTTGATAAAACACGTTATTGTACGGCTGAAGGGGCGTGGGAGCGTGATTTAGATCTTCGTATAACCACTGTTTATTTGCATTTATTGAGTTTAAGAAACCAAACGCTTGCTGGCTATTATGAGAAATGCTCTGCTGGACTACAGCATGATGTGTTGTATTTTTTAAATGGCTCGTATCTAGATAATCTAGCCTCCAAGGGAGGAAAGCCGATTGAGATGTTGATGGATACAGAGTCGTTTCTCTTGGGTTCGTTATCAGCTTTTGTCAAAGAGCATATCATGACGCAACGTGATGATGTCTCTATTTTTATGATGTTGCAGGCATGGATGGATTGGGCAGCCAAAACAGAAGAGGACATAGAAAATCCAATGATAACTTGGCTGCGTGGTATAGTTGCGTCACCTGACGTTGCTTGTAAAGCTTATCTTGAATCACGTTGCGAGGAGTTTGGCCTAAACCCTGGTGATAGGCTTATTGCTATGTATGTGGCTGAACTGCAAAACATCCCAGTTGTTTTACCACATGATGGTCTATTGCCGCTTATAGCTAGCATCATGCAGATAAAAGAACTTGCTTTACCACCAGCAAACGGCGTCCCCCAACACGCTGATTCTATTTATCATCTGATTGAATTAAGAAATAAGGCGTTAGTCCGATTTAAGACGTATTTAAAAAACACATACCTGAAGACATATGAGGCGTCGCTTAGAGATTTGTTTATTGCGTTAACGTATGTTGATTCGCTTTACCGTTACCGTGACTTAACTATGTCGGTTGGTGCCGAAGATGGTCAATTTGAAACAAGACGAGGACAATTAAAGTCAATCTTACGGGATTATTTTACTGATTACTCGTTAGAAAAACATATATCAAGTAAAAATTTTGAGCAATGTCGTTTAAGTTATGTTGCTGCTGAGCGCGCTTTTTTAAATCAAAATAATACGGGGTTTATCGATAATTTTTTTGCTTTAATGGATGGAACGAAACAAACCTGGGATGCCGCGTGGGCTAGACTTAAAGTCTTAAGAGCAGATGTGGATAGACCTCATCCTCTTGTTCTTAGTGATGATGAATTAAGGGCTTGGCATCGACAATCAGAAAGTATATCAGCTGATGGCAGTGCGGTTGTGGATATGACGCCTTATGCGATTAATCGATTATTGCTGCATGGCTTGCTGTCACCTGTGAATAAGTGGTCGCCTTTATATTGTCAGTATTTAACCTTGGTGACTGCTTGGTTATTGCGTCCACCAGAGGTAGGCGAAGGTTTGTTGACGCAGTTAAAAAAATCATACCGGCCTAATTTATTGATTAATTTAGAATTTATCGCATTGGCTAACGATTTGATGTGTAATAATAAACCTCAGCAACTCTTGTCTTGGTTAGTTGAAAAAGAAAAGCCCTGGAAATTAAATCTCTTTGTTTTCTGTTTTAAGGACGAGTTTCACTGGCTTAGTCGCCAGGAAAGGGTGCGCGTTTTGCAAGCAGTGGACGGTAGATGTGGCGAGTTAATAAGGGGGTATAATGATCTTAACGATTTATTTAATCTATCACTAGAACAGCTTGATCGTGAACACAG
>CAZZGV010000051.1:0-10211 GCA_964654255.1 uncultured Legionella sp.
GCTTGTGAAGACGATGATGTGATTTAACTCTCGGCGCAGCACGACTTAAACGATTTAAAATTTGTATAACGGCATCACGTCTCATTTCAGATTTTTGTAACTCTGATTCATCTTTAGAGCCTAAAATTCTATCGCTATTGAGGGTAATTTGTCGGGTAATAATAATTCGATTGGTTGGAATCAGTTCAGCACCTTTAGCCTGTTGTAATTTATAATCTAATATATACGTTATCTCATATTGCCGAGGTGTTGTGCTTGAGCTAATGCTACTAATGGTTTGCTGCAGATCTTCTCGCTCTATAATCAACCAATACTGGGCAAGAGAGGGATCGGCGGTGACTTGAATCCCATATGCTTTTAATTGGTTTTGTAACATAGGACTTAAGTCTCGATGCGCTTCTTGAATCACTACGCACACATGATTTAACCACCGAATTGAGCTAGCATCGACCGTCCCCTTTAAATGAAACCCACAGCCAGTGAGGGTGAGGATCATTAATAAGAGAAGTCGATGCTTCATGATTAATTTACAACCAAGTTAATCAATTGCCGGTGAGGAACCACGATTGATTTTTTTATGGATTTTCCTGTAAGAAAGGGCGCTGCATGTTCTATTGCCATTTCAATTAGAGATGCCTCTGGTGTATCTGTATTTGCAGTAAATTGAGCCCGAAGCTTGCCATTGACTTGAACTACAAAGTCAACCTCATCGGTTTTTAGTGCGCTTTTGTCAAATTTAGGCCATGGAACGTCAATAATAACTTTTTCAAAACCAAGTTGTTGCCATAAATGATGACAAATATGTGGGGTGATTGGCGCAAGTAATTGCAGAAGAAAGGTCATACCTGAATGTATAAAATATTTATCGTCTTCTGTTTCAATTTGGTAGGCTGAGAGTTCGTTGAAAAGTTTCATACAACCAGAAACGACGGTATTGAATTGATTTCGTTCGTAGTCATTTGTTGCTTGTGCAAGTGTTTGATGAACAACCAATCGTGCTTTTTTGAGGCGATTTTCACAATTTTGCCAATTGATAATATTGTTTCCATCAGCCAACATGTCATTTATATCAACGAACAATTGTTGATGCTGGTAAGCAAAGGCCCAAAGACGTTTTAAAAAGCGGTGAGCACCTTCTACAGCAGCGTCTGACCATTCTAATGATTGTTCAGGAGGTGCTGCAAACATGATAAATAAGCGTGCAGTGTCTGCACCATATGTGTCAATCAAGTGATTGGGGTCTACGATGTTGCCGATAGATTTTGACATTTTGTGACCGTCTTTTAAAACCATACCTTGACTGAGAAGTGCTATAAATGGTTCGTCTGAATTAACTAATCCTTCATCGCGCATTAACTTATGAAAAAAGCGAGCATACAATAAATGCATAACAGCATGTTCTATGCCACCAACATATTGATCCACTGGTGTCCAATATTTGGCCCTATCGTCAAGCATTGCTTTATCTTGGCCTTTGCAAGCAAAGCGTGCGTAGTACCAGGACGATTCGACGAACGTATCAAACGTATCTGATTCTCGATGGGCATCTTGTCCGCATTTCGGACAGGTCGTGTGTAAAAACTCGCTGCATTGCGCTAAAGGCGAACCACTACCAGTCAATTCAATTTCTTCTGGAAGCACAACGGGAAGATCATTCTCTGGGACAGGTACAATGCCGCAATCCTCACAAATAATCATTGGGATTGGCGTTCCCCAGTAACGTTGACGTGATATACCCCAATCACGCAGGCGATAGTTAACCATTGCCTTACCTGCATCATGTTTTTTTAGGAACGCGGTAATTGCTTTTTTAGCATCTTTGGATGATAAACCATCAAATTGACCGGAGTTTATTAAAGTTCCATCACCAGTAAATGCTGATATAGAAAAATCGTGAGAATGATTCATATCTGGTTGAATGACTTCTTTAGTAGGCAATTTATATTTTTTTGCGAAGTCCCAGTCGCGTTGATCATGTGCCGGAACAGACATAACGGCACCTGAACCATATTGCATAAGAACAAAGTTAGCGACCCACACAGGAATTTTTTCACCACTGATAGGGTGAATAGCAAGCATACCAGTATCAATACCACGTTTTTCCATGGTGGCAAGCTCAGCTTCTGCCATGCGTACACCTTGGCAGCTAGCAAGAAATGCGTTTACATCAGGATTATGTGTTGCTGCTTGTTTTGCAAGAGGGTGGTCAGGGGCTACGGCTAAATAAGTAGTGCCCATGAGTGTATCAGGGCGTGTAGTATAAATTTTTAGACGTTTAGCAAAATTTTCTACTTTAAAATAAATTTCTGTACCTTCAGAGCGCCCAATCCAATTACGTTGCATTTGCTTAACTTGGGCAGGCCATCCATCCAGTGTGTCAAGATCGTTTAACAGTTCATCTGCATAAGCCGTGATTTTAATAAACCACTGTGAAATTTCTTTTCTTTCTACCAATGCCCCAGATCGCCAACCACGACCATCAACAACTTGTTCATTGGCTAATACTGTATTGTCGACAGGATCCCAATTTACAATGGCATTTTTCTTGTAAACCAAGCCTTTTTCATACAGTTTAATAAAAAACCATTGTTCCCATCGATAGTAATCAGGATCGCACGTGGTAATTTCACGTCGCCAATCATACGCATTACCTAATCTTAAAAACTGAGCCTTCATTGCTGCGATATTTTGCTTTGTCCAGACTGCAGGAGGAATCCCGTGCTTGATTGCAGCATTTTCAGCAGGCAAGCCAAACGCATCCCAACCAATAGGTTGCAATACATTTTTTCCCAAGGCGCGCTGGTATCTGGCGATAACATCACCTAGTGTGTAATTTCTGACGTGCCCCATATGCAACGAGCCACTCGGGTAAGGAAACATGGATAAGCAGTAAAATTTTTCTTTATTTAAGTCTTCAATGACATTAAATGATTGTTTTTTAAGCCAATATTGTTGGGCCTGTTCTTCAACTTTTTGCGGTATGTAGCTGTTATCCATAGATATAATAAACAAAATTCAGTAGGGTTGGTAAGGATAGCGCCTCTTGAGACTTGCAGCAATAGGGGATGCGTATTAAGTGTACAATTGAAGGTGAGTTTATAAAAAAGAATTCAAATAATGGGGCGCTAGTTAGTATGTCATAGCGAAATTATTGTATCACATTGGCATGTTTAGAATATTGTAGCAGTTGTGTATACACACATAACTGCTACAAATTGAATTGATGCTACAAACTGTATCCTATTGATCGGTTAGGGGGCGCGATATTTTCTGCTTCGATCGATTTTTTTGATGCAAGATTATATAAAAATTTAACTGCACCAGCTTGTATATCAGCTATTTCCATAAAATAGGAGTGTGTTTCAAGGGCGTTAATAAGCCCTCCAGTGCCGTCAATACTTGAGATCAGTGCGGTTAAATTTGTAGTGTCAGCCGCAACAACTTTTTGGTAAAAATCTATAACATTATTTACATCCATAAATTTTTTAGCTTCATTCATGAATTCTTTGGCTCGAGGATCTCCTGCAAGCCCTGCGTGATTATACTCATCTTTGGGTTGTAAATCGCGAACGCCTCTTGTTAGGAAGTCGATGTCGATTGAAAATAGGCGTTTGTTTATAAAAGATAATGGCGACGCACCAGCACATTCATGATCAATTGATGCCACATAATATCCATCTTCTTTTTCTGTCACGATGTAATTAGCAAGTTTCATGTCTTGTTGTTTTGCAAATATATTGTCCGCAGCTAATGCTACTTCGAATCCTATCAATGGTTTTTTTGCAAGTTTCTCTTTCCAATCGTCTTGTTTGACGAAATCCTCTAAATCCATCGTGTTGGGATACATTCTTGATAGCGTGTAAAAGCGTGCTTCTCCATTCTCTTGTATTTCTTGCATGATCAGCGATTCAGGTTGGACTCCTGGTCGAATCATTTCTAGAAATTCAGAAATTAGGAATTCTTGTAAAAATCCCTCTAGATGGGGGGCTCCCTTTTTTAGGTAGCGTTTGGTTTTATCAAATTTGTCTTCTACAATTTCACCAGAAAGATCACCTTTTGGCTTCTTTCCTACGCGAATATAATTTTCTGAGCTCACCATGAATTTTTTACGAGATTGGCTATTCAGATCAATGGGTGCATGTAATATTGGTGTTTCGCGTTCGGGGTTGGAGAAATAAAATGCAGCAGCAACCATCATCGCTAATGGGAAAATCGGTAACAGAGGCGAATCAAGATATAAGTTGCTCATTCTCGGCATAAGCGTTGGTGTAGGCAATATTCTTAAAGGAGCAGCATGTCTTTGTGGCATATTCACGTTAGTTTGTACTGCTCTTGACGATGCAGTTGTTTGAGGCTCAGTAGTTCTTGGCGAATGAAGATTTCTGTAGTTTGCGCTACTGGCTCTTAGTCGTAAAGCTTGAGTAAAAAACCGTAAATTTGTCAAGTGTCTCATATTTAAAATTCCATGTATTACGTAGGGCAGTTACTTTTTGTATGGCCAGGCCTTACAAGATACATGGTGTTTAAATTATTGTCAATATTGATTTTTGTTGATCCGAAATAATAGTTGTTGCCCATCACATGTCACATAGCTTGTTATTAATTGTTAATCGGTGTGATTTTTTTGTAGATCACTCGAGTAATGGACGGTGCGTTCATAAGCGCAATAATACTGATTAAAAAAATAAGTAATAAAATAGGCGTGTCACCAAAGTATACCCAAGGTGTAAGCCCATCAGCGGAATAAAGCGTTGCCTCCAATATACCTGCGTGGAATGCTGGTAGAGAAGCTGAAATATTACCCTCCATGTCGATAAGCGAGGAAAGGCCGTCATTATTAGCGGTTACTTGATAACGTGCTGTTTGTAATGAAAGTACTTGTGATATCTGTAGCTGTTGGTACATTGCTAAGGAGTGTCCAAACCATCCGTCATCACTAACTGAAACAATCCATTCCGCTTCTGGAAGTTGTTTGCGTAGTAATTCCGGGTAAGCTAACTCGTAGCAGATAAGTGTGGCAATGGGATGATTTTGTACTTTAATTAGTAATTGATGTTTGTGACCTGGTTTTAAATTGGCGGGTGGTAGTGATAACCAGTGGATAATTCGCTCAAAAGGTTGGGGAATAAATTCGCCAAAGGGGACTAAATGTTGCTTTAAATAGCGACCCTCAGACGCTCCTAATGCAATAATAGAATTGGAGTAATATGTTTCAGAGCCCGTATTTGTTGGCTGTGGAATGCCTAGTAAAACAGAGCTACCACCATTTTTAGCTTGAATGTCCAACGTATCTAGAAAATCACTTACATAATTAGCAGGCAAAGGGATCGCTGATTCAGGCATAACAATAAGGCTGGCTTTCCCTATTAACGCATCAACTCTATCTTTGTAATGTTGTAACAATTGCCAAAATAATGTCTCGTCCCATTTGTCTCGCATAGATAAATTGGCTTGAATAACACCAACTGATACAGGTTGGTTGCTAATTGTTGCCCACTGGTGATGCCTAAGGGTAGTCGGTATAGTGAGTATTGCAATAAAGGCTACAAGATAGAGGTATTTTTTTTTGTTGCTTGCGCGCATACTGGTGACTAAAAAAGTGGCGGCTAAACAGGTTAAAAAGCTAACACCATATACGCCAACAATCGGCAGCATATATTTTAACGGAGTATCTATCTGACCAAAGCCTACCAACAGCCAAGGAAAGCCGCCCATCACTGTTGCGCGTAAATATTCACTTAAACACCAAAGCGCGCTGAAGAGAAAACATGAAAATAATGCTGATTTAACCTTTAACTTTCTATATATCATCGTCAATAAAGCGGGGTAAATAGCTAAGTAAGTTATAAATAATAAGGTGATCAACGCTGATAAAATGGGATTGATATGCCCGTATTCGTGAATACTGACGTATACCCAGGACACACCAAATCCGAAAAACCCCACACCAAAAGTGAAGCCAGTGAAAAGTGCTTGTTTTACTGATTGGTCTTGCAATTGCGCATAAAGCAGCGCAATACCTAAAATAGTGAGCCCTGGAAAATGGAAAGGCGCAAACCCAAAGGGGATAAGCAAGCCTGTAAAAAAGGCACGTGATAAATAGGCATAATGAGCGGATGCGAAGATAAATTGGTATGATTTAAAAACACTCGAATTTAAGCTCATGAGGAACATGGATTATTTGATTGATAGTGACGATAGAGCAGTAGGTATAAAAGGTCAAGTTTTTTACCAGGATAAGATCGTTTAAATATTAAGCTCCCCCTCTAGAATTTTCTATGAAAATACAGAGAGGGATTAAGCTATTACGATTGGTTACCCAAGATATAAATCAAAGGCAGGTGTGAGTTAGCTGATAAGGATCAATATCAGCAGCTTCTAACGCAGCTTTATTCTTTTCGGGTAGCTTGCGAAGCGACTGTTGGAAAAAGTTAAAATTGGATTGGGATGTAGAATGCCCTAAGCGTTCATACTCACTTTTTATTCTCTTAACATCTTTTTTCACTAGCGCATCAAAAAATGGCTTAGTTGCTGGCATTTGAGCGCTCATCTGGTTAATATTCGTTCTTTCTCTATTAACACTGTCTTCATGACAATCATATTCACCCAGTTTATTTATGATAATACGACGATATTCGCTATATAAAGGTATATCTAAATCCTTAAGATAAAATAGAATATCATTAAGTCTGAATCTATTAGGAAATTTGTTTCTAATCTCTTCACAAACTATTTCAAATTGATCGGTAGTAATAAAGTGACGCAGCTCGATTAATTTTGATATAGAATCAGTTTCAGTGACCAGTATATCTTTAACGACTGTAAAAATATACGATTGTATTCTATTACGTTCAATATCCAGTAAATTATTATAGTTTGTACGTGAATTAATGAAGGCATAGCGATCAAAATTAGAACTGGTCATTGTATAACCACAATATAGTTTTAATATGGTTGATTCAATATTTTCATATAATCCTATACAACCGCTATGTCCGTTCCTCTCCAACATATTAAAAAAAGAATACAATCTAAGCACAAATATATTGATTGCATCATGATATGGATTTTCTAAATTTATGGGAGCATTAAATATAAGTTTTAGAAGTCTTGTATCAGGTTCAATGAACATGTCGGCATAATATCTTTGGGTACCTCGGGTCAAGTATAGAGCTAGCATTTTGTTAGCAAAGCGAAATGGAATGTTAAAGTTTCCTTTATGAACATAAATACCCTTCTCTACGCGTTGGATCATAAGCAGTCTAGTAATGTCCTTAAGCGAGGCTAATAAAGCATGTTTTTGTGCCCAATCCAGTTCACAATCTACGTTCTGTACATAACCCGTACAATATTTGTCGTAATAACCTTTACAATAATTGGCAAATTTATAATAACCAAACATAACAGTTTCAATATCATCGTAGCTAAATATACCTTTCCAGTATAGAACTGGAGCAATTATTTTAAAAAAATTGAAGATTTGTACTGGCGTTAGATCGTGAATAATTCTTAGAAAAGAACCTGAAAAAAAACTGCTCATATGATTAGGCTTAAGAAATTGCACGATAGTTTGAATATCAATAAAAGAAAACGAATAGGTGTACCTTTTTTTTAAATGGGCTCTAAGTGCTCCCTCTGTGGAAAAAGAAGGAAAAACAGGATTATTACTTTCCCAAAGGAATCGATTTAAAATAGTTGCACACTCTTGAATCAATAAACAATATTTAAAAAAATCGTTGAGCGTCACGCTTATGTCAATTTGCCTTTGAATCGACGTTTCATCGTTTATAAAATCTTTAAGATCAGCATTAAGCAATGCGATTAGCTCCCCTGGCAGATACCGTTTTAATTTATTTAAAGTATCTTGTACATCGTTTGATTTTAGAATGATATGCTTCACAAAAAGCTCAATGTTAAAAAATAAAGATAGTTTTTCTGATCGCTCTAGATTGGAAAAGATGCGTATCAGGTCTATTTCATTTTTTATTACCGTAACAAAAATACCAGGATTTTTTAGAAATAATTCTCGATTTTTAGGTCCAATATGCTGAATAAAATGCACTATTTTTGAACTTGCACCAATTTTATCGGATGTTTTCAATAACCTATCTTTAATAATATCCATTAAATATTCATTCATTACACCTAGACGCTCAGACTCTAATGAAAATTGCTGAAGGGTTTTTATGCTAGGATTGTCTAATATAGACCACAATTCATCTGGCAGCTTATTAAATACTCCCTGTATTTGACCGTTTCCTATGGATGTTAAAAAATTAACGTTAGGAAGTACGTTTTCCCTTTGATTATCATTAAGGTATTCAAAAACCGATAAATAATCATCTACACCAGTAATTATTTCTGGTATATGCTTTTTCAAAACGTCAAGAACCAAATGTTGTTTAATAGGATTAAGACAACGAAAAAATTGGTTAAAACCAGCTGACGCAGAGTTGATATCACCATTTCCTACTAAAAGTCTAGCGCTGTCAGCCAAACTAAATGCTTCGGCAAAGGCACTCGCTTGTTCGTCGGTTAAATTATCAAGCATCTCCATAAAATCTGCTAAAGACAGACGCCATTCACCAACTAGTTTTAACGATATTTTGTGCATCAGCAATTTAATATTTTCAGGTTTGGCATTTTTAAATAGATTTTTTAAAGGGCCTAATTTATCGTCCGGCTGGACCCACAATCCATGTTTACTATCTTGATTTGTTATTGTATCCACTATGTTTTGTACAATTTTGTCGTTTTCCAACAATGCCGCAATATTTCCATGAGCCATTATTGTTGCAAGCTCGTCGGGTTGATCTAGGGGGGATAAAAATAGCTGTTCTGACGGAGCAAATAACTTAGTTACTAATGTTAATATAATATAGAAAAATGTTTCATTTCTTGTAAGTATTGTAAAAACACCAGATGACAATAATACTGTCGATATTTGCGTAAATAATACACCTGTATCAAATTCACTAAAATTTGTAAATTTCTCAACCTCAAATACACTCTCTGTTACATTACTTGTCACTTCATACATATAAAAATTTCCTTGTTTTTTTCATAACTGATCTTGCCATGATTTTTTAGACATACCTATATGACGATTTTGAACTGATTTTTAAACACTATTAATGAGATTAAACCGATACTAGAATGTCGACGAAACCGATTATAGTAGACCTAGGGTCTGTTGACAATTGATTAACATATTGAAAAATAGTGAAATTCAATTTTTGAGGCAGGCGCAAAATGAGTTTGCAATGGCTAGACACAAGCTCAGTGATGAGTATCGGTTAAAATTACGGAAAATAACGTACGAAGAAGGGATTTATAACAAGCTACATTTGCGAAAATCAGTAGTAAGCGTGTCGCTACCTCGTTATAAATTTGGACGTTTATTTTTGCTATAAGCCCATGTTCAACCAACGTTTATTTAGTGTAGGATAGCGATCTTGAGCGAAGGGAGGCAAAAGGAATGCGCAATGTTATGATAACTGGCGCTGGCAAGATTGGGAGTTTAATTGCCTGCTTGTTGACAGATAGTAACGATTACCAAGTTCATTTAGCAGATATGTCATTTGATGGCACAGATGTCATACGTTTGTTACATGCAATACCTGACATAAAAACCGTAGCATTGGATGTTAAAAATCAAAATGCGATACAGACCTATATAGTGAAGCACAAGATAGTTGCGGTTATATCGAGTCTTCCTTATTTTCTTAACAGTTATGTTGCGCAAGCTGCAAAAGCTACAAACGCGCATTATTTTGATTTAACGGAAGATACATCTATCACGTCTGTGGTTAAAGCAATTGCAACTGATGCAAAATCAGCCTTTGTACCTCAATGTGGTTTGGCGCCTGGTTTTATAAGTATTGTCGCAAATAGCTTGATGCAGGAATTTGAGCAATGTCACCATGCAAAGCTTAGGGTGGGGGCTATACCACAGCGCGCAAATAATGCGCTTCATTATTCGTTAACCTGGTCTACAGATGGTTTAATTAATGAATATGGTAATCCGTGTCACGGTATTGAAAATGGTATGGAAATGCTGTTTGCACCTCTTGAGGGTTTAGAGTCTATCCAAATCGATGGCTGTGAATATGAAGCGTTTAATACATCAGGAGGCTTAGGAAGTCTTGGTGAGCTTTATGCTGGAAAAATTCAAACGTTAAATTATAAAACTATGCGTTATCCTGGACACT
>CAZZGV010000052.1:0-10028 GCA_964654255.1 uncultured Legionella sp.
ATATGACTTCTAATTGTTCCTATATAAATCACTATAGTTTAAATTAGACATAAATGCAGGCTTGATTGAAAATTTTTTACGTACTATGCCTGATTACTTGCATTAACCCTCTTATTGATAATGATTCGCATAAAAATCAGATGTTGCCGTATTTAAATTATCGCAATAAATAGCTTGTGTTTTTGCAACATTAAGACATACGCAGATTAGCTTGGTAAAAAAAAAACTACCAATCTATAGGTACAATTGCACAATAGTGTTATTTATAATTAGATTTTCCCGCCAAATAAAGACAAGTTCTTAACACCGTGATAACATAAAGCTCATTTTTAACAAAATTAAATCTCACAGGAACTTATCATGATAA
Organism: uncultured Legionella sp.; assembly: GCA_964654255.1. Taxonomy (GTDB): domain Bacteria; phylum Pseudomonadota; class Gammaproteobacteria; order Legionellales; family Legionellaceae; genus CAZYME01. The sequence goes on from CAZZGV010000052.1 coordinate 368, forward strand.
AAAAAATTCTTCTCTCTGCATTACTGGCTCTTACAATAATGCCGTTATCTGCACAAAATTTAACAGCTTATGAGGCATCCTCTTTAGCAAAACAGTGCTACATTTTAACCGCTAAAATTGATAGATTATCTTATAAACAAATGGAAGATGTTTGCGAAATAGTCCTAGATAACGCGTCATATAACATTAACATGGCAGGCACAAATATTATCAATGAACAACATGCTGCTGCAAAACACTCGTTGCAAACTGCAATAAAACAATTAACACTTGCAGAAACTCTAAACTGTAACAATCTGGCTGAAATTTCTCTCTATAAAAACGAAACTATACAAATAGATAGCCAAATTACAGAATAATCGCTTCAACCCTTCTTTTGAAGTATCTTATCTAGCCGAGCCTTTTACCGCCAAGAACAAAAGGCTCGGAGCTAATCAGCGTTATCACACGGTAAACGCCTAAAAATTAAGTCAACTGGAACGCTTGGAGTTCCAGTTGAATCATTTATATTCACAAGAATATAATATCTCTCTTATTTACATCATAGAGCGCGACCGATGCCCCTTCCGAGCGATTTTCAAAAAACAGCGATAACAACAGCCTATCTCAATTTTTATGGTAAACCTTACTCTAATGACTCAACAGCCATACTTTATCGAGCTAGTAATCGTTACTACCATGGGATTATGCATGCCATCGGATGTATGGAGCTTATCCTACCTGTTCACAACCTTTATAAAAAGCATGTCAGTCGTTATGAAGAAAGTCTTGAACTGATTGGCAACGCTTTTGGTTTTTCAATAGAGGAGCTGATTACTTTAGTTCAAATCGCTGCTTTGTTCCATGACTCCGGACGTCAAGATGAGGGGGATGATTATTGGGATGCTGAAAGTGGTGAAAATTTATATCAATTTTTGATTCAGCACGAAGTCGATGAGACTTTAGCATTTATTTTAAAACAAACGATAGCGCATAAAGACAACGCCGATAAGTTTAATCAAAATACCATTCAATGGGGTTTAGAGAACTTAGATTATTTACGTCAATTAGTGAATAGTGCCGATACGCTAGAAGTCATTCGTGTGCGCAATATTTTCTACTATCGTTATTTACCCATTATGAACATCAGTGCTGAGCAACTATTACAACCGCAGCAGCTTGTCGTGGATGTTGATCATCTGATAACTACTACAGCACAACGAATTTATTATGAGTGGCGTGGTTTGCCCTATCCTTATGTTGAACGGAAAGATGGGACACAATTTGCTATTCATTATGATGGTATTGAGCGTATGCCCTCCATAGATCATGCATTTGCTGACTATTGTAAAAACCAAGCACTGGATTTACCTAGACCCGAATCCAGCAAATTTACTAAGTTGGATAAAAGCCGATTAAATCTTATAGAAGCAGAGGCCGCCGCCATAAAAATACAACGTGCTTATGGTATTCGTCGCTCATTTAAAACCACAGAACGGCAGGCAGAAGTAAACCCTAGCAAGGTATCAAGTAGAAATTTAGCGTTATTACGCCAAGAATTAAAGAAACACGTAGGCTTTAGCGATATAAACCTATCGACATTAAATGAAAGGGGCTTAACAGAAGAAGAGGAGCTCGTATATCAATATCTTCTTCATGAATTTCCTTGGACATTAAAACATCGGACAGAACATTTATCGACTATCCAAGCAACGGGTAATACATTGAAATCATTGGAGGAGAGGAACAGAAAAGTAGCATACAACTCAAACTCGCACACACATGTATATGAAGCACGTTTGGATAATGTCTATTTCAGTGTTGGTAGTCCCGCAACGCCTACCCCTCTTTTTTTAAGGCATATAACGGGCCATAGCATCGAAATTCCTGTTCGAGCCTATTTGAATAAAAATGACGTTCCTCATGGTCAACTGGCTGGTTTATGGCTCAGCTCTCATTGGTGGATGTACATTTCTCAAAACGCTCATAGAGTAAATATTGGCAACGTAGTACGCATCGTAAATTATTTCAAAGACGAGACCAGTGAATTCTTAAGTCCGAAGGATTTTCAAACGTATACCTATACGCTAGAGGATAAACAATTAGTCAGAACATTACAGTTAGGCGAAGAAACAGTAACTGGACAAGATATATTGCCTTTTTTGGCAATGTCCGCTATTCTTGAATTACGATTTACAGAGCCTTACTTCCGTATAAATTGCTTGAAAAATATGAAGACCCCTGAGTTTGATGCGTTTATTGATGTGTGTTTTTTTGTAGAAAATTGTGAAGCGCTGCTCCCTAAATCATTTGACCTTAATGATGCGAATGTCATTATTAATGCTTTTGGTCGACGTTTGGAAAACAATCCCGAGAACATAAATCACATGCGAGAGGCCATTATTTCGGATTCAATCAACGCGGTTCAGTCTTTACTTAACCAGGGTGTTTCTATCGAGATTGATGTAGGTGAACATCAAACTCCACTTATTTTTGCAATCACATCACATAAAACAGATATCGCACTGTTTTTAATTAAAATGGGAGCGAATACACTAATGAGCGACTTAGCTCCATTATGTATAGCTATTGCGAATAATGATTATGAGGTGGTACGAGCCATTTTAACAACACCAACATTTGATGTACGATCTAAAATAATTGCCTACCATACTCACATAAATAATAAGGCCATTAAGATAGCAATACAGTATTCCAATCTTGTAATGCTTAATTTTCTATTTAATTTTGGCGTTGATTTCACAAAAGTCGGTTGTGATGTGCTCACTGGAATTTTGGAAAAACCCACATTAATTGCTATTTATACACTACGCTATTTAAAAGATCATGGCTTTAATTTTTCTTCTGTGACACGACAGAATTCAATAGTGCTATTTGATCTTTTAAGGACTTGTCTTGAACAACAAAAAAGTGAACTGTTTGAGGAGTTTCTTTTGCAGGGGGTCAATCCAAACCTATCTATAGATGGAGCGCCTTCTTTGCTAGATTTATCAACAGCTCAAAATGCCAACGTATTTACAAACCTTTTAATTTCTCATGGAGCAGAACCGTCTCTTAACAATAAAAAAAATAATCATCGTGATAAATTCTATGTTCATTTATTGATAGAAAGTCATGCCGGTGATTTACTGCTAGTTAAAGAACGATACCATGATGGTTCTTTATCAAAGCAGCCACATTCTTTATATTTTCAAACACATCTAATATCAAATGACGTGATCGCGAAGCATATTTTTAGAGCGATTGGTGTTTCTGCTAAGTTCAATATTCAATGGCAAGAGTCCGGTTTTAACGGTGATGTAGTTATAAAATTAAATTTCCTTCAGGAAGTTCTTCCCCGAGAAACTGATTATTACGGAAAGACTAGATGGCTTTCTAAAGCGTCTTCTCAATCTGAGAATCATGATAGCTTTACTACCCGTTGGCTCGAGTCTGCATCTAAAGAAAGATTCATAGCACTTCTAGAGAACAGAAACCAACTGATTACAGCAATTGAACAAGATAATATTGACTTAGCAAGTGAAATAATAAAAAAGGGGACTTATGATCCCCAGGGCAAGGCACTATTACCTGCTTGCGACAAACCGGTACCAAACTTAAAACTCATCGAGTTGTTATTAAGCCATGGCTACGATATCAATGCGAGAGAAGCTTCTCCATTGATTCATGCAATTATTCATGACAATAAAGGGTTACTAATATTCTTAATCAATCATGGGGCTGAGGTTAATTTACAAATTAATCTTAAAAAATACACCCCATTAATATGTGCCGCTATGTTCAATAATATTGAACTCATGGACGTTTTAGAAAATCATGGAGCAAGCTACAAACATCCTCATAATCGATCGATTTTAGCCGCAGCCTGTGCGTCGGATATCACAGACAAGACCTTTGATTATTTGTTATCAAAGGCCGAACTAAACGCTGAGTTTCAAGGCCTAACCCCTTTATTAATATGTAGTGAGAATCAGGAGGCCTATCGCGTAAAAGCGCTATTACAACACGGCGTTGATACGGAAACAATCCATCCGGTGAAGCAGAAAATAGCCAAAGATTTGTTCGAAAATAAGGCATTATTTGAAAAATATGCCCCGGCCAAAATGAGCCGCCCCATTTCTTGGCTTGAATTTTCTAAACATCCCATCACCTATCTCAAATTAGCTCAGAAGGATCAAATAGATGAAGAACGGCTTAGCCGGGAATATGGTTTTGTAACTCAGGATATTGATAGTAGCGATCACTTGGTTGCTACCTTCTTGAATTCTTATGACATTACATGTTTTAAGCCATTTAAGTTAGTGATTACCACCGAAGGAAACACCCCGGTATTTACTTGCCCAGGCTTTGCATCAACGGTAATTGCCATTCATAAAGATTTTTTGATGAACCCTAAGTCACGGCTCAGTCATTTAGGCTTTGCGCTACTTCATGAGCTTATTAAAAATACACACTATACACCCTTTCAATGTCCACAAAAGAAAGATCTAATAATTTATGACTATGAGGCAGTTAAATACACAGGATTTAATGCAGGAATTGCTTATTTAAGAATGGCGGACGAATTTTATCAAGCACATAATTCCTTGGAGAACTTTGCTTGGCCGGCTGCGGTATATGTTAATCGACCATGGGATCAATCACATTCTTATGATGCAAGAATTAAAGCATTGAAACTAAAGCATGCTGAGTCTCAGAGTATTGAGGATTCACCGCCAGATTTAATCACTCCTTTTTCATTACTACCAGAGATTGAACATTTCATTTCTTATCAATACTTTATTGATTTTAATGAAAAAATGACGCTGGGAGAACAATTTAACTACGTTAAGCAGCAACTACCTCATTTATGTGATGAGTTTCTTCCTTTTCAGTTAACTGGGCAACCCAGCCAAGCGTTGAAGCAGTATTGCCGATTGCTCGTGAACAGTAATTTGGAGGAGTCAATGCTAGATGAGCTGCTTATTTTAGCTGAAGAAATCAAACTGCCAGGCTTTTCCTATTTGTATAAATATCTAGCTGGACTCCCAGGCATGGCTGAACCTTATTATGAGTTTAGTAAAGAGCAAAAACAACGATTTAAATTTTTAGGTCATTTTAAGACGATGCATCATGCGATCACTGTTTTTATGCAATCGCAGAATCCCGAAGCAATTCATCATGCCGCCACTCAAATGATGACGCATTATATGAAGATCCGCCATCATTTCAAACATCCTCAATCTGACCATGAAAACGCGCTGATCAGCTATGTAAAGAACAACCACACCCTACCAAAAAATTCTTTGGAACATTATACACATCTAGGCCCTATTTTTATGTGGCCGCAATATTCGAAGACAACGGACTATCAGACACATTTAGATGCTGCCAAACATTATTCAGATGACTCCATTTGGCAAGCCTTGTGGATTCTGGGTGAATGGGAAAACGAAGCGCTTTACGACATTATACCCGTAGAATTTTTGAAAATATTTATTTTGCAAACGCCCCGGGATGACATGGACGGATTAATGCCTCTACAAGATCAGCTATATGGGGACGCGAAAAACAAGATACGAAAATATCTTGCCAAAACCACTAACGTGATTTTTTTCAAGGAACACCCAAATTCATGCGAGGAACTTCTCTACTATATAAAACAAAATGCCGCTCATTTATATAATCCCAGCGTAGACAAAGGCAAGCAAGCAACTAGCATTCTTTTGGAAAGCTTTTCTTTATTTATCAAAGGAAATGATGGTCAAAAAAACTTTGTACTTGATTATTTTACAAAGCTGATTTGTGATCACGCATCTCTTATTGAACAAATCACCCCCTCGTTTTGTGATGTTGATCAATATGTGGATTTTATTATCACTCATAAAGATTTTTTTACGCCCAACGCGCTTTATAAAATGATGACTCAATTGTTGCTTGATGAGTCTCCTCAAAAGTGGTCTCTTCTATTCCGCACTTTAGGCTTTGCGCAATGGGAAACCAACTATTCTCAGTGGGTTGCTTTGATTGAGTTCTTCTCTGCTGGTTTTTTTAATTATCCTATATTGAGCTTACTAACAAACAGCTATTGGCAAGATACCCATGAATTTTCTGCGTTAGATAAGCAAACCGTTAAGCTCATGGAGCTTTTGCCTTTGCGTATTTCTGATAACTTATTGAATAATAAATTGAAATTTACACCCGTTAATCAATGTCAATTAGATCTAGACAAGAGTATTATCCTTTATCGTTATCTTGATAGTCGCTTTATTTTCCCTAATAAGGCTTATGAGCAGCAATTAGCTGATTATATTATTGATAATATACAAAAAATTTCAGACCCTTCTGTTCAACTTGCGTTATTGATTAGGCTTATGGATGCGGATGATGGCATCTATATCCACAATATAACATTCACCGCTAAATTAATTAATGTCTATTGTCAAATTTTGTCTCGTGTTTTAGGCCAAGATGATGGCTCCTTACACTATTACAAGTCTGCTCAGCCCTATTTAAGTCACATTATTAAACATTGCCAACACCAAGATGCGGTTAAACTATTTGCTAAAATTGCGGATACTATTTTAGCTCAAAAACACGTCAGTGAATTGATGGGCAATTTACTTGAGCCCACACGCTCGGAGCAAATTACTCAGCAGTTGGCTCCGATTTATACTTCAATGTGTCAATTATTATCCATACTTGGCAAAAAGAAAGACGATAAATTTAAAACGATTCATTTTATTTCTTCCCCTTTGAGTGCTAAATCGTTGGAAGCCTTTGCGTTGTTCATCTGGCAGCATCCTAAGTTCAATGACCTAATGATAGAGCTAAGGCTCCACCAACATACAGGCCTCACGATCGAGGTGATAAAAAATAGTTTAACTATCTTTTATCAGCAATTTTGGAATGTTGATATCCAAATGCGTGCTATTTTATTAGATCATTTAATGATTACCGCCCAAGAAGACAGTCGCCAAGAAACACAAATTAAAGCTTACCAATTGGGCTTTGATTACATGGTGGGGAAATTATTTCCTGATGCGGCTGAAAATTCTCGTACACATTTTGCATTGGCTCTTTTATCCTCTTATCTAAAAACAGCCCATCCTTCCAAGCAGCAGTTTTTATTAGCTGCGATGTTAGTGGTTACTAAGGCGTCGCAAAATAACGCATCGTTAGGTAAGAAATTTGCATTGTTATGTGAACACATGGGACCTGCGTACATCAAACTTGCTCAAGCAATCCATTCGCATCCGGATACACCCACTGATATTAAAGCTGATTTATCTCATGTGAAGGGCCACGCTAATCCACCTTATCGCTGGCATTTATGGCGTTTGGCGATGCAGACGTTGCCTCGTAATCTGTTTGAGAGGATTAAATCATTAGGAAAACTTTTGGGCTCCGCTTCTTATAATTTAGCGATAGAATGCAAAACTGCGCAGCATGAGACGCTGGTTCTTACTCTTTTACGAGAGGGCGCAGAAGAGGAAGTAATAAAAGGATTCGCTCATTTAAAACGAACCCTGGACGATTGTCAGCATCCTCTTTTCTTGCAGAATAAAGACACCTTTATACGGATGATTGAAGAAGCTGATCTCATGTCTAAAAATGAGCTTGATCATAACATTGGTTTGAAGCAACATTTATTAGCCGCTAAGAAATATAAAACGACGATTACACTTCCTTCCTCTGAGCCTGGTTCTCCATTGTATTCCGTTCATTTTCAAGCCTGCCGTCTTTATGAATGTGGTCCTGGATATAAATTATTAAGTGAGATGCCAGGAGTGGAGTTTAACGCATTGCCCGAAGACGAAAGCATATTGAAAAACGTGGTTGCTAAAGCCGTCATTGGAAAAGAGCTCCGTCTTTTATTAAGTGGTATGGAATTTGATTGTGACCGACATGGACATCAGTTAAGAGTTACGGTAGCAGGGCAGAATATTTACCTTGGGTTATTCGATTTTGGTGAAATGAGCTTAGCCCCGCTGACCGAAACAGAGCTTCGGAGTACAGCCGAATTACTAAGCGAATTGCCTCGCCAATTAGCAAAACAAAAAACTAGAATTGATGACCTATTTCAAAAGCATATTAAAACGGCGATAAGTAAAGGTGAATCTTATCGTCATTTGATACGCTTTAATAAAGCGTTACTTGCGCTGCAGGATTTTAGAGAACATATAACGGCTAAGGAATTTAAAAACATTATCATGGACATAAAAGACACAGCTCATCCATTATTCAAAGCAGCTCTAGATAATTATTGGCAAACGTTAAATTGGTGGGAAAAAAGCATGGTAGTTGGCACTGCTCTTATCGAAAACGTACGTTTTTTTAAAAGAGCTCCACCACAAGAAGAATTAAAAGAGGAGGCAGACGAACCATTGGTCTTTGAACCAACAAAGAAGGCATCTAGTTAGAGAATCAGGCACCCGGGTAGAAAAAAATGAAACTCGGGTTACGCATAAGGATAAGGATAACTAGTCAAATCTAGACGCATTTACCATAGCATAGTCGACCCATGATATTTTTAAGTTAGGTGTGACAGCTCTTCATTTTTCAAGGTATGATTCACTAACCCAATTTTACTTATGTGTGTTATGTCTTCTGATCACTTGAAAGCCTGCGTGCAATACAGTTTACCCAAATCCGCGCTAACCACCCTAGCCGGCTGCCTGGCAAACGTTAAAACACCAGCCATTAAAAATAACTTGATTCGTTATTTTATCCGCAAATATGACATCAACATGACAGAAGCGCTTGAAGAAAACCCAGAACATTATGCTGATTTCAATGCGTTTTTTATTCGGCATTTAAAACCAGACTGCCGCCCATTAGCAAACAGTAGCGTTATTTCTCCCGTTGATGGCTATATCAGTGAAATAGGCAGCATCAATGATGGCACGCTGGTTCAAGCAAAAGGACGTTTATATTCGGTCGATGAATTGCTCGCTTGTGATAAAGAATTGAGCGCCCCATTTAATGAGGGTCTTTATACAACACTTTATTTATCTCCCCAAGATTACCACCGTGTGCATATGCCTGTAGATGCGACCTTAAAAAACATGATCTACGTACCTGGAGCATTATTTTCTGTGCAACCTGCCACTACCCGCATGATTCCTAAGCTTTTTGCGCGCAATGAACGCCTGGTTGTTTTTTTTGAAACATCAATAGGCCCAATGGCAATGGTCTTAGTCGGTGCAACGATTGTCGGGGCGATCGGCACCTCTTGGCAGGGTGACATTACCCGCGGCCATAAACCTCGGCACTATGATTATCCAGAAGCACTTTCACTGCAAAAAGGCGCAGAAATGGGGTATTTCAAACTAGGCTCCACTGTCATTTTATTGTTTGCCAATAGTAAACACCTTCAATGGCAACCAAATTTGCGCCCAGGTGACAAAATTCGGTTTGGAGATGCATTAGGAACATGGATGTAAGTAAGGCTAAACAACATTGCCCCTAACGTTCTTCAACGATATTATTTGTAAGCTCTGCAATTTTATCTATCTTTAAACATAAGATATGGCCAGGATGTATCCAGTGGCCATTCTCCAAACCACACCCACCGGGTAAGGTGCCTGAGCCAAATAATTCGCCTGCATGTAGTTGCTCTTCATGAGAAGCATGGGCAATTGCCTCACCCAACGAATATTGCATGTTTCTCGTGGAACAA